>JAEUQZ010000295.1 GCA_016788965.1 Anaerolineae bacterium
TGCGCGGGTTCAGGCGGAGACTGCGCTGCGTGAGCGCGAACGCTTCATCGACCGGATCACGACCACCATTCCCGATCTGGTCTACGCCTACGATCTCGTTCAGGCACAGAATGTCTACAGCAACCATGAGATCACCCAAATGCTCGGCTACAGCCCGTCCCAAATCCAGGCGATGGGTTCATCGATGCTGGCGCGGGTGATCTACCCTGACGATATGCCAGCCATCATCGAGAACGACCGCCGTTTTGAATCAGTCAGTGACGACGATGTTGTGGAAATCCAGTACCGGGTCGTGCACGCCGACGGCGAAATCCGCTGGTTCTACAGCCGCGAGCGGGTCATGCTGCGCGATGCCACCGGCAGAGTGATCCAGAAAATGGGGATCGCCCAGGATATCACCGAACGGAAGCGGCTTCAGGAAGAACTCCGCGCCAGCGAAGAGCGCCTGCGTGTCATCGCCGAAACCGTTCCTGATCTGATCTTCAGGGCTGATTCTGCTGGCAACCTCACCTACGCCAATCCCGCCTTCCTGGCTGTTCTTGGTTTGGAACCGCAGCATCTCATTGGGCAGTCTCCGCTCATGCTTATTCATCCCGATGACCAGGGGCCAACGCTGGAACGCTTCGTCGCCGCGACTGCCGCCAGAAATCCACACCTGGAGACCGAATTCCGTGTCCAACGTGCTGAAGGAACCTCGCTCTGGATGTAAGCAGCAGGCACGTTCATGTACGACCAACATGGCGAATTCGAGAGCAGCGCCTTTGTTGCCCGCGACATCACCGACCGCAAACACCTCCAGGAAGAACTCCGCGCCAGCGAAGAGCGCCTACGCCTCATCACCGACCGCATCCCCGACATGGTGACACAGAACGACGCCGAAGGGCTTGTCACCTTCGTCAACCCCGCTCTGCAAACTGTGCTGGGCTACGAACCGGAAGCGCTTCTGGGCAATCCCGGCATGGCTCTTATCCATCCTGACGACCTCGGCTCGCTCATGGAAATCGCGTCTGCTGGCCGCGCAGCGAATGCGCCCAGTATGCGAGCCGAAGTCCGCCTGCGCCATGCCGATGGGCATTATCTCTGGGCAGAGACGACCGGAACCTATATCTATGACACTCAGTCGCGGTATCTCGGCGCTATTTACATCACCCGTGACGTCACCGAACGCAAACGTCTTCAGGAAGATCTCCGCGCCAACGAAGAACGCCTGCGCCTCATCACCAATAACGTGCCGGACTTAATCTCCCAGTTGGATGAGATGGGCTGCTATACCTATGCCAGCCCATCCTTCCAAACCGCTCTGGGTTATGATCCTGCTGCGCTCATCGGAACACGGGGCGTGGAAATGATTCACCCTGAAGACGTAGAACGTATGACCGCGCTGTATCAGGAAGCGATCACCACCCGCCCGCGCGAGATGCAGGCCGAACTCCGCCTGCGCCACATCGATGGGCATTACATCTGGGTCGAGTCGACCGGTGCTTATCTGTATGATGAGGCTGGGAATTACAAGGGGGGTGTATTCGTCGCCCGCGATATCAACGAACGCAAGCGCCTCCAGGAAGCCCTCATCGAGCAGGAGAAGCTGACGACCGCGCTGGAAAAAGAACAGGAACTCAACCAACTCAAGAACCGCATGATGCTGCGGATCGATCACGAGTTCCGTACCCCGCTGACCGTGATCCGCTCGATGGCCTATACCCTCGACGCTTACGCCGACCGTCTCGGCGCCGAGCAGCGCGGCCTCAAGGTCGATGCCATTCAGCGCCAGGTCGAACGCATCGTGCTGATGCTCGACGCCATTCGCAGCGTACTGACGGGGACCTATGCCGACCAGCGAACCAATCGTCTACCCGTTCGCCTGCTCGACCTGTGCCGTGCCGCTATCCGCGACATCGAAGCCCACTTCGGAACTTCTGGTCGCCTGTTGATGAATGTGCCGGAAGACCTCCTCGTCGATGTAGACCCCCAGGCGCTGAAAGAAGCCATCTACAAAATCATCGTCAATGCCCTGCTGTATTCCAGCCCGCCCGATCTGGTTCATGTCACCGCTGAACCCATCGATGGCGAGGTTGAACTGCGAGTCATCGACTGCGGCATTGGCATCCTGGAAAACGAACAACCGCGCATCTTCGAGCCATTCTTCCGGGGCAGCAACATCGGCGAAGTCAGCGGCATTGGCCTCGGACTGACCATCGCCAAAGCCTCGGTCGAATCCTATGGCGGCCGTATCGAGATCGACAGCGATCCCAACAAAGGCACGACCGTTCGGCTGCGCCTCCTCGCTGCCGAATGAGCAGAACCCCGCCGAATTGGGGGTTGGAAGCAAACCAGACTCATCTCCCGTTTATGTGTCGCGGCTATCATGAGCGGGTAACGAGAAAACTGTGTATCCATGTGTGGATGGGTGCGGAAGGAATTCGGAGATGAGTTTAATTCTATTCGTGATTGGCGTGGCACTGTATTTCACGGGACGATTCAGCCTGGGGTCGGTGCGGACCGCCGGACGCCATGTCAAAGCTGCCGGGGCGATCCTGATGATGCCGGCCAGCGGCGCGTTTTTCCTGAGTTTCGTGGCCGGAATCCTCTTCGGTGGCAGCGACCAGATGCTGCTCGCGGTCATCGGCCTGCTGGGTTTGCTCGAACTGGCGAGCATGGTCGCGGCTGTGGCTGTAGCCTATATCCTGATTGCCGATCCGCCGAATGCCCCGCGTCTGCCCGGCATCCTCGCTGAAATCCAGGCGCAGCGGCGCGGCCAGACGCCCACCGAGCAAAACCCCTCGGCCCCGCGCAAGACCGTCACCGTTCGCAAGCACCCGCTGGATGTGCCCGGCGTGCCGGCTCGCCCGCAGACTCCGCGCGGAACTTACGGCAGCATCCTCAACATCCGGCAGGCCGCCGAATACATGGGCGTGACCGAGGGCGAAATCCTCAACTGGATCGAGGCGGGTAAATTAGCCGCCGCCCGGGGCAACATGGGTTATGCCATTGCCCGCTCGCTGCTCGATGAAATGCGCGCCGACAAGCGCCCTGACACCGTTCAGCCCGCCTAGCGTTCGCTACAGCCGCAACGCTCTGATTTTCGCTCAGACGCACTGCCCCCAGCCGAAGCCTCTCGATGAGAGGCTTCGGCGGCTTTTTCACCACCTGCTCGATGGCTTCCCCACGCTGAAAACGCGCTCCGCTGGTCTATAGACTCATCGGACTTTCGTCATCACCACCCGAGGGTGATTGACAGGCGATTCACTATTGCCGTATTGTGGATCGAGTATTTTGACTCAATAAAGGCAGGTGACATTATGAACAACTTGAATGATTTGATACAGAGACTAGACAAGATTTTGAAACCGATCAACGACGCCGTGCAGGGGATCGACCGTCTTCAGTTGGTTCGCTATGCGGCGATCTATATGCTGGTCGCGGGCATCGTCAGCCTGTGCGGTGGCCTGGCGCTCATAGGAGTGGGCGCGTTAGGCGGGATCGGCGGCGCTATCGGCGCGGTCGGGATCAATACCGCCGAGCAAACTGGCGGCTTGAACCAGCAGGATGTCAATGAAGCGAATCAAGCGCTACAGGAGTTGGGGGGAGCCACCGCCTTCGCCGTCGTCACCGGGCTGCTGAGCATCATCACCGCGCCGCTGCTGCTGTTGGGCGCGTTGGGTCTCTTCCAGCGCAGGAATTGGGGGCGGACTCTGGCGATGCTGGCTTTTGCCGTCAATGCCATCGCCTCGCTGCTGGGTATTTTGAGCGGTGGTGGCATCTGGAATCTGGTTTGGGTGCTGATCAGCGCCTATCTCGCCTACTTCTTTTACCGGGATGACGGTCTCAAACAGGTGCTTTCCTAGAAGCGAAGCTGTCACCCCTGCAAAACCGCCGATCTCTACGAATGAACGAGGCGCACCGGATGGGGTGCGCCTCGCTTCTGTGACAGTCGGGACGTTCCTGAATCAGGCAGGCGTCACCTCATAAGCCACGCCTTCGATCACCACGATCACGCGATCCCCCAGTGCGAAGTACGGGCCGAGTTCC
The DNA here is from genome assembly GCA_016788965.1 of Anaerolineae bacterium. Lineage (GTDB taxonomy): Bacteria > Chloroflexota > Anaerolineae > Aggregatilineales > Phototrophicaceae > CFX2. The sequence goes on from JAEUQZ010000295.1 coordinate 4,030, forward strand.
GGGTACTGATCGAGCAGGGTGAAGTAGGCATCGCTCAGGAAGCCGACCTTGACGGTCTGCATCACATCCGGTTGGAACACCGTATCCGTCCAGACGCCGTTTTGCAGCAGGAAGGTCTTCTCGCCGACCGTCTGGATCGGGTTCTGGCCGGCGTAGGGGTCAGCCGGCATCCCGCCGGTAATCATCCCCGGAGCAGGCGTCCCCATAGGAGCCGCTGTCATCGTCGGCAGCGCCATCGGTGCTTCCGCCGCGGCCATGTTGGAACTGGTATCGGACGCATCCACCGCCACCGAGCCGGACGGAGCCGCCGCCAGTTCCTCAGCCTGGAGGCTGACCTGCCCCTCGGCGCGGTCACGGCCTTGCGCCGTCAGAATGTCGTCCTCGGTGATGAGGAAGCTGGTGTACGGCGTGATGATCCCGTAGCGCACGCTCAGCTTGACGATGCTTTCCACCAGTTCGGGATTTTCCCCGTTGACGCGGATGCTGTTCAGCAGATCGCCGATGCGCCGGGTCGCCCACAGCCGGGCGATGAACGGTTCGCCGCCCGCGCGACCGGGGAAGTCCAGGCCGTCATAGCGGAAGACCTGTTCCTGCCCATTGACCGTGCCGCGCAAGGTGATGGTGATATTGGCCGCATCGCCGCGATAGCGCCCCACCAGGGTAAGCTGCGTTCCGGCGAACAGATCAGGCAGCGGCTGCGCCGGATACAGATCGCCCGTCACCACGCCGTTCATTTCCAGTGTGACATCGGTCAGCACCGGGGCGCTGATCTTGCTGTAGAGCGCGGCGACTTCTTCATCAATGCGCTCGCTGGGACGGACATACGATCCCGTCCCGCGCATGTCGCGGGCAATCGAGTCCAGCAGCACCGTATCGACATCATCGCCGACGCCGAAGGTGAAGACGCGGACGTTGGGCCGCGCCGCCGCCTTGAGATTAGTGAGGATGTCCGGCGTCGCGGTGACACCCTCGGTTGCCAGCCCATCGGTCAGGAACAGCACGGTCGTCGGACGTTCCGTGCCGGCCAGACTCAGCGCCGTCGTCAGCGCCCCGTTGATGTCCGTGCCGCCGACCGCCGACTGCGACCGCAGCCACTCAATCGCGCCCTGAGCCTGGGCGGGCGCTTCCAGGCTGTTGCTGTAATTGCGCCAGCCCGTGCTGAACAACACCACGTTGAAACGATCCGACGGGTTGAGGTGGCTCAGTACATAGATGGCCGCTTCCCGCGCCTGATCCCACTTCGGCCCTTCCATGCTGCCGGATTGATCCAGCACGATGATGACATCTTTGGCCGCGATCTGGTTATCGGGCAGGCGGATGGGCGGCTGCACCAGCAGCATGAAGAAACCGTCTTCGGCGGCGCTTTCGCGGTAAGTCAGCAGGTTGGCGTTGATCGTCTGCGAAGCGATGCCGTAGAACAGGCTGAAGTCGTCGGTCGGGATCGTCCCGGCCGATTCAAAACCAGCGGTGAACTGGCGGTCGTCATCGCTGCGGCTGAGCGCCACCGGGTGGCTGGGTGAATAGATGCTGCTGATCGGATCGGCGCTGGAGACCTCTACGCGGACGCTCAGGCTGTCCACCGGACGCGGACTCAGCAGGTTGGTGACTTTCAGCGGATAGACGTAATGCAGCAGGCCGTTCTCCACTTCCAGCACCTGCTGGTAGCGGATTTCGATGCGGCGGCGTTCACCCGGCGGGATCGGGAACACATTGGCCTGGATCGCGCTGCTGCCGATGTATTCCAGCAGCGCCGGGTCACGGTAGCGGCGGACGATCTCGTTATAGATGCCGCGTGCTTGATCCGCAGGCAGGATTTTGGCGTCGATGGCCTGACCGTTGATGTACATCGTCAGTTGATCGACGGCTGCGCCCTGTGGCAGCGGGAAGACGAATGTCCCTTCGGCCAGACCATTGCCTTCATTGAGGAACTGCATATCGATGCTGGTGGTGGCGATCTGGTCGATGACCGTCACCTGTACCCGGTGGTATTCGATCCGCAGCCACTCCGGGTTGGTGAAGACACCCGGCTGAGTCGGCATCGGCAAGCACTCCGGCATCATCGGGCACACCTGACCCTCTGGGCAGGGCGGCATCGTCGGGCAGATCACCTCCTGAGCGGCGGCAGGGACGATCACCATCAGGAGCAAAATGGCGAACAAGGCGAGGCGTTTCATGGGGAACCTCCGGTCATTGGTAGTCAAGTAGGTCTTGCTATCTCTAAGACGATGGCAGCGCGGATTTGGTTCCCGATCCAGATTTTACAGACTGGTTACACCGGCTTAATGAGGCGATGGCGCTTCCGGGTTTAGAATGCAGATAGTTGTATTTCAGGCAAGATCACACGAGGCACATATGAAATCGATCACCCTGTTCATCTTTGCGGTTCTGGCTTTCGGGATGGTAGGCTGCCGTGCCAACCTTCAGGTCGAGCGCAGCGCCGATGGCGGCGTGGATGTCACGGCCACCATTAGCGAGCAGGATGTCAACGCGGCCGTGGCCGACGCACTGGCCCAGAGCAACCCGCTGCTCCGCAACCCCCAGGTCGATCTCCAACCCGGCCAGATCGTGATCATGGTCACCAAGGGGATGGAGAGTGTAGATGGCAAACTACAAATTTTGCCGGATGTCCTCCATGACCATCTTCCCCCATCCATCCGCGATCAAGTCAAATACGCCGCC
>JAEUQZ010000296.1 GCA_016788965.1 Anaerolineae bacterium
GGCGAGGACGCCCTTAGTCCGCCCCTACGAACCACAATACGCATGACCGAACAGGCTCGTCAAAATTCATCAGGCGTTCTGGCGAAGCAGCGTGGTGATATTGAGGGGTGGGTTGGGCATGATGCATCATGCCCCTACCGGGCGGAGTGTGCGGTGTGAGAGGCGACAGACGGCATTTATAGGGCGCAACGGTCATAGCTGATAGCAAGCCCCTAAAGCGTGGGGTATGAGTGCATTGTGAAAAGATGTATTTTGGTCTTAATGCAACTTAACAACATAGAGGTCAGGTGAAACATACCAGGGAGACCTGTACCACTTGGTAATCCGCCTCACCGTTCATGCAGAATTGCGAAGTGTCCAGAGGAATGTATCTGGATATGAAATCGTGTACATTTTCAGACGGGCGCAAAGAGCATATCACGCCGAAGTGATACTCTACTACCTCGGCGAGAAGAACATTCCAAAGCACCCTCCTGGAAATCGCCTTAGCGGTGGTTGGAAGGAACGATTGTGGTCGTGTGCAGCCAATGTCAACAAGGGATATTGACTGTATGGCGGAATCGCAATCTCGCGGCACAGCGGAAAGATCGCAAGAAAACCAAGTACTGTCACAAACGGAAGACGCGGCACTGTTCGTTCGATTCGTAGGGCTACCCCAGATTCATAGGGTAGTTAGCAGCATCACTCCGTTGAGCCAGTCAGCGATTTCACCTGACCTCTATGGCGTTAAGGGCTGTTCGGCGCAGAGGAGGACGATAGGCTGACCGCGGAGGCGGGTCAGCACGAGGGTGCGCGATTCGGAACCGGAGAGCTTCAACTGGGGGATGAGGGTTTCCGGCGTGAGGGGTGATCCGCGCTTCTTGACCGTGACCTGCCCTACCCCATGCTGGCGCAGGAGGGCGCGGAGCTTCTTGAGGTTGAAGGGCAGCCAATCGAGGATGGGCCAGAAACGCGCCCACGGCGTTGGCGTGGGATGGTGGGTGGTGAAGTAAGCAATGGTGGGATCGAGCAGCGCGCCGTCGAGATCGGCAGCGAGGCGCTGCACCTGCCCCGCACGAATGGCGGCGGCATCGGGTTCGGCGAGATAAGCGCGGGGCGAGTCCAGGGGGACATCAGGCTGGTCGGAACCATCGGCAGCGCCTTCGAGGTGAAGGGCGGGGCTGCCGGTCAGGAGCGTGGCGCGGAGGACGCCGGGTGATTCGCCGCGCCAGAGCAGGCTCTCTTTCAAATCTCCATCGACCGAGATGAATTCAATCAGACCGGGGTACGGCCCAAGCTGCGCTCGATCCAGGCCGGGTGAGAGCTTGACGATGACGCGCGGGTGGGGCCAGCCGTGGATGATGGACAGGGGCGGCTGGGTGTGTTCGACGTGGTGGATGCGGCGGCCTTCGGCATCACGGCGGGGGGGATCGAAGAAGACGACTTCGGCAGGAGGCAGGCCGTCGCGGATGTCGGCGACCTCGAAGCGGGCTGGTAGACCGAGAGCGGCGGCGTTCAGGCGGGCGATGGCGACGCGCAGCGGGTCGATGTCCAGGCCGAGAACGTCGGCGCCAGCGGTGGACAGGGCGAGCGAATCGGCGCCGATGCCGCAGCCAGCGTCGATGACAGCGGCGGGGCCAATGCGGGCGGCGCGATAAGCACGCACGGCGGGATGGCTGGCTTGTTCGAGGGCATCGCGGGTGAAGAACAGGCGGGCGGCATCCGAGCCGAATTTCTCCGTGGCGCGGCGGCGGAGGCGGGCGGTTTCGAGCGCGGCAGCAGCCGATTCCGGCGGCAGATCGCGGCGGAGGCGGGTCAGCAGCGGGAGGGTGTGCGGGTCGGCGGTATCCTGGGCGGCGAGCCAATCGAGCCAGTGCTGGCCGGATGGGCTGGTGAGGAATTCGAGATCAGCGCGGTGCATAGAGATCAGGGGTTAGGGATTGGGGATTGGGGATTAGGGAAAACCGAATACAAATTCTAACCGCAGAGACGCAGAGAACGCAGAGGAAAGACGAGAGGAACCGCAAAGGGCGCAAAGAGAACAATCCAATACAAATTCTAACCGCAGAGACGCAGAGGGCGCAGAGGAAAGAAGAGAGGAACCGCAAAGACGCAAAGGGCGCAAAGGTCATTCGTCGGGGGATTCGGCGGAGGTGGGATCGACGCGGAGGAGGGTCACGGAGTGGGCGCGGAAGATGTCCAGCGAGGGGTTAAACGTGACGGGGAACGGCCAGGCATCGGCGACTTCCCAGCGGAACTTGGCGATCTTGTTGACGCCGACGATCTGCCCGGCGAGGACGGCGGGTTGCATGAACTCGACGGCTTTGGGGAGGCTGCTGAAGCCCAGCACGGACGGGATGTTGCCGTCGAGGATGCCGACGGCCTGCCAGTCGATGGGTTCGCCGGGCTGAATGCGCCAGACGGGTTTATCGGGGGTCTGGCGGATGAGCAGGTGGAGATAGCGGCCGCGGCGGGATTCGCCCTGGGCGGCGACCTGACGGGCGCGGTCGAGGGTGTGAGCTTCGGTGTGGGGTTTCTCGCCGCGCAGGAGGACTCCGACGGGCAGCGGGCATTCGGCGCCGGTCTCGACGAGGATGCGGGTGTAGCCGGCGGCTTCGAGGGTGTGGACGTGGGACTCGGCGGGCGATCCGTGGGAGTCCATGAGGATCAGGCGGCCACCGGGTCGGAGGGCGGTCAAGGCTTCGGTGAGCAGGTGGGCATCCAGGGGGACATCGAATCCGGTCACGGCGTCCAGGCTGGAGGGGGGTAAGTTCCAGGGCTGGCCGGGCGCTGGGGTCAGGACAACCTCGATGTCGGGGCGGAGGACGCGGAGGGCTTCCGCCGTGGAACCAGCGACATCGACCAGACGGAGGATCGCTCCGCTGGGGGGGAGGTGCTTCGCCATCGCTTCGAGAAGCTGTTGATCGACGCGGGGCGTGGACATATCAGCGGCGGGTCTGGCCGGTCTTGCGGGCGGCTTCCAGGAGCATCTCGGCGACTTCGGCCCATTCGTCTTCACCGAAGTAGATGGTGGCGTCACCGAGTTCGAGGCCGTAGAGCGGGTCGCCGTCGGCATCGCGCGATCCCCAGACGACGTAGCGGTCGATGACCTGGGATTCTTCGGACTCGATGCGGCCGGACTGGATCAGGCGCAGGAGTTCGTCCCATTCTTCAGGGAAGAAATGGGCCGTGACCGCGCCGAGTTCGAGATGATAGACGGTCTCGCCGTCCGGCTCGGTAGAAAGCCAGGCGGCGTAATTTTCGGTAGCGGCCAGGCTTTGGGCCTGGGTTTCATCAGACATCTTGTTTCCTCCGGGCATCGATCCATTGGCGCAGGGCCGGGATCAGGCGGTCGTTCCATTCCTGCTGGAGGGCGGCGGCCTGCCGTCGCAGCCAGAGCAGACGCGCCTGCGGCTTTCGCACGGGGGGCGCGGGGAACGGGTCCCGATCCATGAGCTTGCCGTAGATATATTGCCCGAAAACGCGCAGGCTGGCAACCGCGGGCGCGGCCAGGATGATGCCGAGCAGCCCGGCGAGGGTGGCTCCGGCGATGATGGCGACGATGACGACGACGGGGTGCAGGTTGAGGCTGCCGCCCATAATGCGCGGGATGAGGATATAGGCTTCGAGGTTCTGGAGGGCAGCCCAGACGATGGCGGTCACGAGGGCGAAGGGCGCGCCTTCCAGGAAGAGGAAGGTGCTGGACTGCGAGGTGAGCGCCAGCAGCGCCGCCGGGAAGATCGCCAGACCGGAACCGATGCCAGGGATGAATTCCAGCAGGAATGAGATCAGGCCGAGGATGACCGGATTGGGCAGGCCGAGGATGGTGGCGGCAGTAAAGGCCAGCCCGCCCATCAGGAAGGCCAGCGAGACCTGTCCGCGCAGATAGGCGTGCCAGACGCGGCCTAATTCATGGAGGAGTCGGCGGACATCCCCCCGGTACAGGACGGGGATCAACTGGACGCTGCGGTCGATGAAGACCGCGCCATCGCGCATCAGGAAAAACATCATCGAGAGCAGGAAGATGAGATTGATGAGGGCGGTGAGCGCGCCGCCGACAAAGTTGAAGGCCGGGCCGGTCAGGGAGTTGATGAAAGATTGGGTGGTTTGGACGAGATTGACGTCGCCCAACTGGAACAACTCGGTGATGTGTTCGACGCCGGTAGCCAACTGAAGCTGTTCCAGGGGGATGAAGGGCTGCCCGTCCAGGAGGATGGGTTCGCCGTTGAAGGTGAGCGGTTCGTTGAGGGAATGCTCGATGCCCTGCTCCAGGCTGAGGAACAACTGCGGGAGCAAGCGGCCGAATTCCTCCAACTGGCGCACCAGCACGGGGACAACCACGAGCGTAACGACGATCAGCGCCACGACGATCATGACGTAGGTGAGCAGGACGGCCAGGTTGCGGTTCATGCGGCCGGTGAGCGGCCGGAAGATCAGCACGCGCTGGCTGAAGAAATTGACGACGGGGGTCAACAGGTAAGAAAGGATCACGCCGACGCCGATGATGGGGAGAATCTCGCTGAGGCGCAGGACGGCCAGGGCGCAGACTCCGACCACGACGGCGGCGATCAGGCGCTTGGTGCGGCTCGTCCAGGGCGGAGACGTCAGCATGGGGGGCGGGGTCACGGCGCTACGCTTTCAACTCAACCTTATGGCCTGAACTTATTGTACGACAGTATACAGTGAATCAAACACCTGTTCGGCGGGGAAGTTGCACCGAATTCAGGCGGGCTGAAGGATGAAATTGCGGGTGAACCAGATGTTGGCCTTGCTATCGTCGTAGGTGATGCGGCGTTCGCTCAGCCAGAGTTCGATTTCCAGCCAGCGGCGCATGTATTCAGGGCGGTCGGGTTCGGGGATGTGTTTGTAGACGCCTTTGAGGTGGGTATTGAAGGAGCGGGCTTCGATGACGCGCAGGCCGACCTGATGGAGCATGTCCTGGAAGGCGGCTTCCGGCACGAAGGACTGGTAGTAGCGTTCGGCGCCGAGGCGGGCGAGCAGCGGCCCCAGGAGATTCTTGGCGCGTTCGCGGAGGTTGGCGGGGTTCCTGAAGTGGCCGGAGTCGTAGTTGATGAGCAGGAAGCCATCCGGCTTGAGGAGGCTGCGGGCGGTCTGGAGGTAGGCGAGGCGGCGGTAGACATGCTCGAAGACGCTGAAGGAAACGACGATATCGAACTGTTCGTGGAGGAGCTGGCCGTAGAGGTCATAGGCGTAGGCGTTGTGGATAGTGGCGTTGAGTCCGGCGAGGCTGCGGCGGGCGGCTTCACAGGCGGCGGGCGCGGGTTCGACGCCGACATAATGCACCTGGGGGAAGCGCTGAAGCAAACGGACGAAATTGAGGGAACGCCCACTGCCCAGATCGAGGATGGTCAGCGCGGGATTGGATTCAGCATGGTGGGCGATCCAGTCCAGGCAGTAGAGTTTGGCGGCGTTGCCTTCGGTGAGCAGATCGGTCACGGGATGATCCTTCAAGAGAATGCGTGAACCACAGAGACACAGAGGACACAGAGATCATACGGAGAGAAGAAGATTTAACCGCAAAGACGCAAAGAACGCAAAGGGAGAATTCCACCACAGTCCCCTGACGGGGAGGCTTCGCACAGACACAGAGAACACAGAGGAATTCGGAGAGAAGAAGATTTAACCGCAGAGAACGCAAAGGGAGAGTTCCACCACAGAGACACAGAGGACACAGAGGAATTCGGAGGATGGGAGGTGAAAAGCGTCATTTGAGCGGGTGCGGTCGTCTCGGTTGGGTTGATTATGGCGTGGGGAATCCCATGAGCGTATCAGCGAGCAGATGAGCCTGTGGAATGGGTGTTTGCAGGCGGCAGGCGTACAATGGTGGTATGGAGCGCAATGACGATGCCGCCTGGAGGAAATCTGCATGTTGTCCGGCAGGATGGTCGAAGCGTACAGCGATTTTGAAGCGTGGCTACACGATTTCTTTGTGGCGGAACGGGCACTGAATCTGCATCGATACATCTTTCAGGAAACAAAGCTGAGCGATGTGTTTGCGGAGAAAAAGGAACGGCGGGTGTTGGATGTCGGCTGCGGCGGGGGGCAAGCAGCCATCTGGCTGAAAGGATTGTATCCGCATCTGGAAATGACAGGGATCGATTTATCCGAGCCGCAGATCGAACGGGCACGGGTACGTGCCCGGCAGAAGGGATGCGCGGTTCAGTTCGAGGTTGCGAATGCCCAGGCACTCCCCTTTCCCGATGGGCACTTCGACATCGTGTACAGCCTCGGTTCGGTGAAGCACTGGCCGAACCCGCTGCAAGGGGTCAGCGAGTGCTGGCGGGTGTTGAAGCCGGGCGGCGAACTGCTGTTGATGGACAGCACGTCGGATGCGACGCACGAACAAATCGTGAGCTTCTACCGGATCGCGGGTTTCCCCAAGCTGCTTGAGAGGCCAGTGGTCGCGGCAATCACCCGGATCATCTTTCGAGCATCCCGACCGATGGCGGTCTATCGGGATGTTGCCGACCAGTTGAAGATGCCGCCGGGGACGGTCGGGTTTGCGCCAGAGCTGCCGTCATTTCTGTTTCGCACACGGAAGCCGTAGATGGGGATTAGGGATTGGGGATTGGGGATTGGGGATTGGGGATTGGGGATTGGGGATTGGGGATTGGGGATTGGGGATTGGGGAAGACAAAAACACG
>JAEUQZ010000297.1 GCA_016788965.1 Anaerolineae bacterium
TGATCCCGGATGTATTGCAGCGCCCTGGCCTGGCGGTGATTCGTGTTCCGCGCCCACTCCGGCGCTTTCTGCTTCTCCCGCTCGTTGTACAGCGTCACGGCGAAGCTGTACGGCCGCGCGTCGAAGTACGGCGGCTTATGCCCCGCCTGCTGCATCACTTCCATCATCCGGTCGATCCCCAGCCCCAATTCTTCGATGTACCCCCACTGGAACAGCCCGTTGACCACCCGCGGATTCCGGCTGAAGTGTTCATCCACGATATTCTCCACCGTGATGAACCCCGGCAGCCCGCCCGGTGAGATCACTTCCAGCCGGTCGGAATACATCCGAATCTCGATCCGCCGTCCCTTGAGCCGGTAATCGCGGTGGCAAACCGCGTTCACAATCGCTTCGCGCACCGCGAACTGTGGGTACTCATACGTCTCTTCGCGCTCCAGCCCTTTGACCACCGCGCTGACCGCCATCTCGCTCCAGATCAGATTCCAGGCGTTCTCGATCAGCCGGGGTAGGGGGCCGGTCAGTTCTTCCCGCCGCGTATACCCCGCCAGCCCATTCTCGCCGCGCGGAGTCTTGCCCACGAACTTGGCGAACACCACGCTGCTCGGCGGCAGCCAGTGCTGCGGATACTCGCTGAACAGCAGGATGCCGCTCACCGTCGCCTTCCCGTTGGAATCGACCGCGCCGATTTCCTTCATTAGATCGGCGACCTTGCCGTTGTACGGCCGCTTCGTCCGTTCCGCCCGCTTCGCCAGATACTCGGTGATGATCTTGTTGCTGAAGTCGTCGATAGTCGCGCTCGGAACCGCCTCGGACTCAAAGTCCCCAGTTGTCTTCGCGCTCGCCAGCTTCAGGATTTCCTGCCCGCCCAGAGGCCGATTCTTCGCCCCGCTGCGGATCAGCACCCGCCCATCCGTCAGCGCGTGCAGTTCGATGCTCCGCGCCACCTTGATCGTGAAGACCGTCCCTTTTTCGGTCTCCACTTCTTCCCAGTTCCCGATCACTACAGGCGGGTTGCAGTTGCCTTCTGCATCCTTCAGGGCTTTTTCCAGCCCCTTGCTGTCGATCTTTTTGGGCGCGATCTCGCCATCATCCTTCAGCCCGAAGACAAGCGTGCCGCCCTCGGTATTGGCGAACGCGACCAGCGTCTCGGCAATCGGTGTGATGTCCAGCTTGTCCACAAAAGCCAATCGCGGCCCTTGCTCGGCGTTAATCAAATCTGGTACAGGCATGACTCGGTTCAGATTCTTGGATTGGGGCGCTTGGCCCACTCGGATACGGTCTGTTCGTCATTGTAACATGGATTGGTGACACACACAGTCATTTCTGGATGACACCAAAAGGCGGTTGCCTCCGCTGTTCATCCCGAACTATACTCGGATCATGCGCGCGAAACACCTCTTGAACCTCGTAGGAGATCGCCTTCATACCCTGCCGCTGATCGTCCTCTATTTGACCGACGGCTGCAATAGCCGTTGCGTCACCTGCGACATCTGGCGCAGCCCCCGCCGCAATATGGACATGGCTCTCGTCGAGTCCATCGCCCGTGAATGTGCCGCCCTGCAAGTCCGCTGGGTGCTGCTCAGCGGCGGCGAGGCCATGCAGCATCCCCACTGGCCCGAAATCGCCCGCCGCTTTCGGGAGCAGGGCGTCTATACCATGCTCCTCACCAATGGCCTCCTCCTCAAGCGCCAGATCGACTCGCTGCCCGGCAGCGTCGATGAAGTCATCATCAGCCTCGACGCTGCCACCGCCGAAACTTACGCCGCCATCCGTGGCGTCGATGCCTTCGATCTGGTTATCGACGGCATTCGAGCCGTCCGCGCCCATGACATCCCCGTCATCACCCGTACCACCATCCAGCCGGCCAACTTCCGCCAGCTTCCTGAAATCGTCTCTGTCGCCCGCGAAGCCGGAGTCAATCGCGTCAGCTTCCTCACCGTCGATGTTAGCAACCCCTTTGCCTTTGGCCCCCGGTTCACCGCCGATACCGCCATACCGCTGGTGAACGGCCTTTCGCCGTCACGAGTCGGCCAGTCTCTCTCCGAGTCGGACGTGGCCGAACTGCGCTCCATCATCGACCGCATGGCCGTCGAATTTGCCGCCGATTTCGCCTCCGGTCTGATTGCCGAGTCACCCGCCAAGCTCCACCGCATGGCCGACTATTTCGCCGCCTTGATCGGGCAGGGGGACTTTCCCCCCGTCCGCTGCAATGCCCCGCACATTTCCACCGTCATCGAGGTCGATGGCACGCTGCGCCCCTGTTACTTCCTGCCCGCCTTCGGCCAACTGCGCCCGGACGATGCCGCGCCTGCGCTCCAGCAGTCGCTCAACCTGCCCGCCGCGCTCGCCCTCCGTCAGGCTTATCGTTCCGGCGCTCGCCCCGAATGTGAACGCTGTGTCTGCCCCCTTCACAAGGGGCCCAGATCGTTGTTGAGGATGTGAACAATGCAGGTCGTGCTGTTCATTTTCACCCTGGTCAGCGTAATCGGCTTTATCCGAGCCTTGTTGATCCTCTTCGGAGTCTACAAGGAACCCATTCTCTGGCAGTTCCAGCAGTATGGCCCCCGCGAAGTCCTGTATCTTCCCGGTCTCCCGCTGCTGATCTGGGGTGGTGCTTTCGTGTTCCTGATGGGCTTCTGGGCAGCCGCGCAAACCAGTCTGTCCTTCGGTTTGTCGTTCCTCGGTGTGCTGACCATGTTTGCCGGACTCCTCGGCTACAACTACTATGAGCATGTCGAGTCCCTGCACTTCAAGCTCTTGCCCTATCCCCGCTGGTATCACGAACTCCGCGATCGCACCACCCGCTACGAACGCCGCCGCATTGCCTACATGTGGCTGCATCTACCTGCCCGTCTCCGCCTCACCCTCAACAGCAGTGATCGTCTCTTCGCGCTCTGGGCCGATTTCGTCATCATGGGCACGATCCGTGAAGAAGAAGAGATCGCTGGTTCGCCTGCCGAGTCCACCTACTACTGGCGTTATTGGGCTTGACCGTGCGTGCGCTGCTCGCCCGCTTGTGGCGGCGTCAATCCCCCCCAGAGCCGCTCAGATCGGTGGATGCCTATGCCCGTTGGGCCGCCGCCTATCCTCCTGTCGCGCACAACATTTTGATGCAGACCGAAGAAACCGCCATGCTCGCCCTGATGCCCCCTCTGGCCGGTCAGCGTATTCTCGACCTGGGTTCAGGCTCAGGCCGTTACGCCCGCATCGCCCAGACTGCTGGCGCGGCTTCCGTCCTCGGCCTGGATAACAGCCCGGCCATGCTCCACCACAATCGGTTTGCCGTGTGCGTCCAGTCCTCCATGGACGCGCTCCCCCTCGCGTCTCAGTCTGTCGATGGCGTCGTATGTGGCTTGGCCGTCGGCCACATCCCTGCATTGACCGCCTGCTATGCCGAAATCAGCCGCGTCTTGGTTCCTGGCGGTTGGGCGCTCGTGAGCGATTTTCACCCCTTCGCCTTTCTCAGCGGTGGCCGCCGCACCTTCCAGGCCGCCGATGGGCAGACCTACGCCATCGAACACTACCTGCACCTCTATGAAGACCATCACCGCGCCGCCCACCTTGCCAGCCTGACCATCGAAGCCATCGCCGAGCCTCGCCTGCCTCAATCCTCCACTGGTTCTAACCTTCCCGCCCCCATGCCCATCGTCCTCGTCCTCAAACTCCTCAAACCCCCATAATCCCCACCCGCTCCGTATCACCTTTGCGTCTCCTCTCTTTATCCCCCACACTCTCCGTATGATCTCTGCGTCCTTTGCGTCCTCTGCGGTTCGTTTTTCTTCTCTTTGCGTCTTTGCGGTTAAATCTTCTTATTCCCGATTTTATGTCGCAAAAGTAGACAAAATGTCACCCTTTCGGTCTCGTTTTGTGCTATCGTGGAGATACGCGGGGATTCCAGGCTGCCGCCGACCATCCCCAATGAGAAATGTTGAGAATCGCGCCATTCTCATTCTTATCATTCTTATCGATTCGCATCCGGGATCAGGTTCGAGGGAGAAAATCACACGGCGTGGGTCGCAAAGAATGTTCCGCAACTGCTGCAATTGCCGCAGTTTCCTCAAATCGCCGGACGGCATGGACGCCATTTCGGACAAGCTGCGATCTGTCTTGTATGGCTATAAGCTATTGACTAATAGCCATCAGCTTTTTCTATAAACTATGAACTCCGAACTTCCGCCATATCCAACCCTGACGGCACTGACGCCATTGCCGCCAACTCCGCCACAAAACCGGATTTCTTCCCGTGATTCTGATGGCGGGGCAGGGGATTATGTCATCGACTTGGCGGATACTTGACTTCAATAAGACACCGGGAATTTCTCACAAATGGTCGGTATTGGTTTCTACAGAAATTCCTACCCTCCGTATGATCTTGGCGTCTTGGCGGTTCAATTCGTATTGGATATTCGTCTTTGGGTGTGATGCTTTTTCATAGGGACTTGGCAGTTCAATTCGTATTGGGATTTCATCACTTCGGGCTTCCCCGGAAGAACAGCACGTACACCCCCAGGATGACCGCGATCACCCCAGGAGGAATACACATCGAAGCGATCAGCCTCGGAACAGCCTCTAACCCCGCCTGCCCGAGGACGATCCACAGCCCGATGAACAGCGCGATCCCGACCCCGGCCAGGATCATCCCGGCCAGCGCCACGCGCGATATTCGTTGTCCATTCAATGGGGGAGGGGATGTCATCTTCGAGTCTCCTTGCTGTTCCACAAGGAGAATTATACCGGGGTCTTCCAATCAACACAGGCCAGGAACTGGCTCGATGAGACTATTGACTCCTGAGCCTGTGCCGCGAATCCTGACCAACGAACCTATCGCTGTTCGCTCTGTGAAAGAGGTCTACCCAGGCCGTGATGGATACGAGGAGGAACGGCAATCGTTCGGATCGGCACTGCCTGCGTTCCCATTCTGAAGAGACCATGCTGTGCCGGGTTTCCTGTCTCTTCTGAACGCAACTTTCGGATGACCGAAAGGCTGAAAACCGTGCCGACCATCAGCAGCATGAAGCTGAGGGCAATCAATGCGACGATGTACTCGTTCATCGGGAACATAATTGATTCCTGTGGTATCTCATCGGCTGAATTCATTGTAATCCTGAACCGCTGAGGGAAGCATTGGGATTGGTCTTCTTTCCAGAATCAAAGAGGGTCTATTGGAGAAATAGACCCTCTGAAAGTGCCTGATGCCTAACCAGCACCCTTGATCTTCGACCACTCGTCCTTCAACGAGACCGTGCGGTTGAACACCAGTTTCTCGCGGGTCGAGTCCGGATCGACGCAGAAGTAAGCCAGTCGCTCGAATTGGAACCGGTCGCCCGGTTTCGCCGAGGCCAGACTCGGCTCGATCTTGCAGTCCGCGATCACCTCCAGCGAATTGGGGTCAATCGCCGTGGTGAAGTCCTCTACCGCGCCCGGATCAGGCCGGTCGAACAGGTGGCCGTACAACCGGGCTTCTGCGCTGAGCGCGTGCGCTGCGGAAACCCAGTGCAGCGTTGCTTTCACCTTGCGCCCATCGGGTGCATCACCCCCGCGCGTCGCTGGATCATATGTGCAGTGAATCTCCACGATCTCACCGTTCGCGTCCTTGACCACATTGACGCACTGGATAAAGTAGGCATAGCGCAGTCGGACTTCCCGCCCTGGAGCCAGCCGGTAGAACTTGTTGGGCGGCTCCTCCATGAAGTCATCCCGTTCGATGTACAGCACCCGCGAGAATGGGACTTTCCGTGTGCCCATGTTGGGGTCTTCCGGGTTGTTGATCGCCTCGAATTCCTCGACCTGGTTTTCAGGGTAGTTGACCAGCACCACCTTGAGCGGTCTCAGCACGCTCATCACCCGTGGCGCTCGCTTGTTCAGGTCTTGCCGCACACAGTATTCCAGCATAGCGATCTCCGCCGTGCTGTTGGCCTTGGCGACCCCGATCATATCGCAGAACTGCCGGATCGCTTCCGGGGTATATCCACGTCTTCGCAGCCCGGAAACCGTCGGCATTCGCGGATCGTCCCATCCCCGCACATACCTATCCTGCACTAGCTTGATGAGCTTGCGCTTGCTCAGTACCGTGTACGTCAGGTTCAGCCGCGCGAATTCGATCTGCTGTGGAGCATAGATGCCTAATGTCTGGATGAACCAGTCATACAGCGGACGGTGATCCTCGAACTCCAGTGTGCAGATCGAATGCGTGATCTGCTCAATCGAGTCCGACTGCCCGTGCGCGTAGTCGTACATCGGATAGATGCACCACTCGTCCCCCGTCCGGTGATGCGTCGCGTGCAGAATGCGGTAAAGAACTGGGTCGCGCAGGTTGATGTTCGGCGAAGCCATATCGATCTTGGCCCGCAGCACACAGCTTCCATCCTCGAACTCGCCCTTTCGCATCCGCTCGAACAGGTCCAGGTTTTCCTCCACCGACCGGATGCGATAGGGGCTGTCCTTACCTGCCTGTGTCAGCGTGCCCCGGTACTCCCGAATCTGGTCAGCGGTCAGATGATCGACATAGGCTTTGCCCGCCTTGATGAGCTGCACCGCCCACTCATACAGTTGGCCGAAGTAGTCGGATGCGTAAAACAGTCGATCTTCCCAGTCGAATCCTAGC
>JAEUQZ010000298.1 GCA_016788965.1 Anaerolineae bacterium
GTTCGCGGAGATGCTGCGGCGGACTGAACAACAGCAGCGAAACCGCCAGCGCCACATAGATCGCCAGGCCGCCCATGAGGGGCTTGTGGTCATGGTGAATTTTGCGCTGGTTCGGCTTGTCCACCACGCCCAGCCACATGGCGATCCGCCGGGAGACGGGTGTCAGCCCCAACGAGGCCGCGAATCCCACGACCAGGATCGGCACAAACTGCATTGCATCCATACGTTTCGTTCCGCCTTTCGCAGGCGAAGTATACCCAAGACCCATCGGGGAATTAAGGCGCAATCCCGACTTTTGCCCGGCTACCCTCTGTCTGAAGCGCGTCTAAACCGGGACTTCCTGATTGTCGAAATCGGCGAACTCGCCCTATGATTTGTGTAAACATCCACGGCCAGCCCAATCGAAAGGTTCCCGTTCGTGGCTTCTCATGCGTCAACGTCTGTCGGTCAGCAGGTGCGCCGGGTTCTGATCGTCACCCTGATCCTCAACCTCGCGGTGGCCTTCGGGAAAATCCTCATCGGCATGTGGAGCGGGGCGCTGGCGATCACCGCCGACGGTTTCCATTCGCTGGTCGATGGCTCCTCGAATGTCGTGGCGCTCATCGCCAACGCGGTTGCCAACCGTCCCCCCGACGAAGACCACCCCTACGGCCACCGCCGTTTTGAAACGATTGCCGCGCTGGGCATCGGCGCGTTTCTGCTGCTCACCGCCTGGGAGATCGTCGGCAGCGCCGTGGGGAGGCTGAGTGGATCGGAAGAAGCGCCAACCATCACGCCGCTGACGTTCATCATCATGATCGTGACGCTGGTCGTCAACATCTTCGTCAACCGCTATGAAAGCCGCGAAGGCCACCGCCTGCGTTCGGCGCTGCTCCTGGCCGATGCCGCTCATACCGGCACGGATATTCTGGTGACGATCTCGGTACTGGGCAGCATGGTGCTGGTGGCGCTGGGCGGTTTCACTTGGGCCGACTCGCTGGCAGCGCTGCTGATCGTGATCTTCATCGTCCGGGCAGCCTGGCAGGTCCTCCGGCAGACGGGCGGCGTCCTGGTCGATACCGCGCCCTATACGTCGCAGCAGCTCACCGATTGGGTCGAGGAAGTCCCAGCCGTGCATCAGGTGCTGCGTGCCCGCAGCCGCGGCCCCGCCGAATCCGCCCATGTGGACATCGATGTCCAGGTGCAGCCGGAAATGACTACCAACCAGACGGCCGCCATTGCCGAGGCCATCCGCGCCAAGCTGAGCGAACACATCGAGGGGCTGGCCGAGGTCGAAGTCCATTTCGTTCCGCTGGAGGCCGCTCCGAAGGATCACGCCCTGATCGCCCGCGCCCGCGCCGACGCGCTCGGCTTATCCACCCATGAAGTTACTCTCCACGAGGGCGAGAATGGCCCGGTGCTGGAAATGCACGTTGAGGTCCCACGCGACCTGACGCTCGAAGCCGCGCACCAGCAGGTCAGCCAGCTTGAACAGGATGTTCGCGCCAGCCTATCCGACGTGGCCGAAGTCGTCAGTCATATCGAGCCATCGCTGAGTGTTCAGCCCCACGAAACCACCAATGGCAGCGAGCAACGCGCTAACGCCCTGCGCGATCAGGCGCTCGCCTTGCTGCGCGAAAGTTTCCTCGGCGTCGATTGGCATCACCTGGAACTGTATCCGGTCGACGGTCACTGGACGATGACTATGCACGCCACCCTGCCCGCCCAGATGTCGGTTGAGGCCGCCCACCGCGTCGCCGAATCGGCCGAGACCCTGCTGCGGGCGCGCCTGCCGATGCTGGATCGCGTCACCATCCACACCGAACCCCCGGAATAAATGGTTAGCGGGCGACCAGAGCAACTCTGGCCGCCCGCCAACGTGAGGAGAACCGGGGAGGTTGTTATTCTTGAACGATGAGAACCGTCACCATGCCGAACATGCCATGACGAGATTCGGCGTGGGTCAGGATGTGGCAGTGGTAGGCCCAGACGCCCAACTCGGTGCAGTCAATGATGACATCGTAGCGTTCGCCGGGAGCGATGTTGAGCGTATCGACCTTGTAAGGCAGCGGCAGCGGCCAGCCGTCCTTGGTGATGACGGTCTGCGGAATACCGTGCAGGTGCATCGGGTGGATCATCAGACCCTCGTTCATGTACCGAACGCGGATCTTCTGGCCGAGCTTGGCGACGATGGGCTGTGTGTAGGGGAACTGGCGGCCATTCAGCGTGAAGCCGAGGGTGGTGTCATTCAACACCATCACATAATCGCCATCCACCTGGGGTTCGCGCGACTTGTCCTTCGGATCGACAATGAACGCACCCATCAGACCAGCGGTGGTCTGTTCAGCGGCGTTGTGATGCGAATGGTACATGTGTGTGCCGGAGTTGCGGACGGTGAATTCGTAAACATAGGTCTCGCCGGTCTTGATGGCCGGCTGGGTGATGTACGGGACGCCGTCCTGGTCGTTTGGAACCAGCGCGCCGTGCCAGTGGATCGCGGTGCTTTCCTTCATCTCGTTGGTGATGATCCAACGCACCCGGTCGCCCTCGGTGACGCGGATTTGCGGCCCCGGAACCATGCCGTTGTAAGCCATCGCCGGGAACTTCATGCCGGGCGAAGTCTCCCACTCGATGTCCGAGCAGGTGATCCGGAAGACCTTGACATCGCCATCCATTTCCGGTTCGAGCGGTGCGCGCCAGTAATTCGGTTCCTTGCCCACATTATCCAGATAAACCTGTACAGCTTCGGAGTGGAGACGATCCATCTCTTCGGCGGTTTCCTGCTGGACAGCGCCCAAACCGGCGCTGCTGGCGTGATTGTTGCTTCCACCAAACAGCATTCCAGGGCGCGAAAATGCCGCTGCCGCCCCGACGCTGCCTGCGCCCAGACCCGCCAGCTTCAGAAACCGTCTGCGATCCATGTTAGCCACCGTTCGTTCTCCTTCAATCAATCACATATTATGGGATAGAAAATACGGACATCAATGCAGTGATATGGCATGTGATACAGAGTAAGCAAAGTCTGTCACGTTTTTGAAGACTAATTGTCATGATATTTACGTGAAGAATTTCACTTGAGGGGGTATATGTGGCATAATACGATAGGCAGCGTGCCGCTTGCCCAGAATACTCTCTTTAACTATTGCCCATAACCCTATTCAACAAGCCTGAACGCGGTACAAGACTACCCAAGAGGATGAACCGAGCCACCATGACCCGATCAACACCGACCTCATCTGCCAGCGATACCGGTGCGCTCCTACCTGCCATTGTGCTGTTCGGTGGGATCGCGCTCGTTCTGATCGCCCTGTTCGCCGCCCGTCCGGGCGTGACCCCAACCGCGGTCGCCCCCGTCGAGGAACAGCAGGCCGCCGCCCCGACGGGTCTGCCTACAGCCGCGGTCGCCGCGCCGCAGCAGGTTGGCCTGCTCGATCCACTGCTCGTCACCAAGGGCAATAATGCCTTCCAATCGATTTGCAGCGCCTGCCACGGCTTCAATGCTCAGGGTATTCCCGGACTGGGCAAATCCATGATTGGCAGTGAGTTCATCAATTCGCAGACCGATGCCGATCTGGTCGCCTTCATCATCAAGGGCCGTGACATCAGCGATCCCTTGAACACGACCGGCGTGATGATGCCCCCGCGCGGCGGCAATCCGGCATTGAGCGATGAAGACCTCCTCAACATCGTCTACTTCATCCGCAGCCTGAACGGGGTCGAAGTCGCCCAGGCCGCCCCGGTCACGGCCGCGCCGACCGTCGAAACCACGCCCTTCCAGGGCCTCAACCTGAGCGGATTGGCCGCTCCGACCAGCATCGCCGCTGCGACCACTGCCCCCGTCGAGCCGACCGCTGTTCCCGTCGAGCCGACCGCTGCCCCGACCATTCAAGCTACTATTGCTCCCGTCGAACCCACCACGGCCCCGGTTGAAAGCAGCAGCCTGGCTGTGCCCGGTCAGGACTTGTATGTCCAGGCCTGCGCGGTCTGCCATGCGGACAATGGTAAAGGCATCCCCGGCGTCGCCAAGCCGCTCAGCGAGAGCGTTCTGCTCCAGAACCGCGATGGCATCGGCCTGTTGACCTTCCTCTCCAGCGAAGTGCTGCTCGAAGGCATGTTGGTTCCGCATCCGGCGCGCGGAGGGTTCCTCAACCTGAGCGACCAGGACCTCAACCAGATCATCATCTACATGTATTCGCTGCCGATGTAGCCTACCACATCAGCCAATTCCGCTTATACTGTTATGCGGGGTGTCCTGATGGACACCCCGCATTTCATATCCATTGAGGTTTTGTCGGGTTGTCACCAGAAACCTCCCAGCCACCAGGTGAACACGTTCATCATGTCCGTCGATCCCAAGCGATCCACCGTCGAAAGCTTCAACGCCTACCACGAGCATCATAACGCCTCGACCGCAACGCACGAGCAGCCCCTCACCGACGCTGAGCGCAACGCCATGCGGGCCTATCTTCAGCGCACCGAAGTCCGTCTCTCGACCCTGCATCGCATCGCCACGGCCTTCATCAGCGGCGCGGGACTGCTGCTGCTCATCCCGGTCTTCTTCAAGGATGCGGTCGATAACCTGCTGGCTGTCCTGCTGACCCACACCGCCAATCAGTTCGAGACCCTGGGGACGACCGGCGCGATCCTGACCATCCTCCTTTACGCCTGCCTGCTGTATCCCCTGCTGCTCTCCCTGGTGATTCCACTCTACGGGGTCTGGCTGCTGCTCAAGGACATCGTCCATTTCTACTTCACCATCTACATGCCCGGCTTCTCCGAGACACTGCTGAACCCGACCTTCGCCCTCAGCGCCCTGATGTTTTCCACCGACGAATCGCCGCGCGGCAAGCGTCAGGTCATGCGTCATCAATACGACCGCAGCTATATGGGCTACGTCTTGCCCTTCAGCGAGGAACGCAAAGAACTCTACTTCGATGACCTGATTGAAAACACCGACGGTCTGATTATCCCGGCATCGCGCAGCATCGAGGAACTCGAAGCCGCCGGGGTGCTTCCCCCAGAGGCTGATACCCAGGAGGTCAATCGCTTCAATGCCGCGCTGGGCATCGCCCGCGGCCTGGATCGCACCCTGGCGCAGGAAGTCGCCGTGGCTGAACTGGCCCTCGCCCGCCATGTGCTGTATCTGCGCCGCCTGGTCCTGCGCTACGTCAAGACCCTGCTGATGTTCATCTGGACGACAGCCATATCCTTCATGATGCTGCCGCTGCTCAAAGATGGTCGCTTCCCCGTCTTCCTGGTACTCGCGGCGGGCTATTTCATCTGGGTCATCGCCGTCATGCCGATCATCGAGTGGCCGGTCACCTGGCTGTATCGCCACCGCCACGAGAAGCCGCCCGTTGAACGCATCGATGCCCAACTGCGTCAGATGCAGGATTTGATCGCCCCATATGTGAAGATCGGCATCGGCATCGTTGGGCTGGCGCTGATCCTCGCGCTGGCTTCACTGGCGCTGTGATACGATGCGGCAGTCGATTTGAGGGCCTGTCATGATTTCCTTGATTGCCACTGTCCTGAATGAAGGCGAGAGCATCCACAGCTTGATGCGCTCGATCCTTCAGCAGACTCGCCAGCCCGATGAAGTCGTCATCGTCGATGGCGGCAGCCAGGACGACACG
Source organism: Anaerolineae bacterium (assembly GCA_016788965.1). Lineage (GTDB taxonomy): Bacteria > Chloroflexota > Anaerolineae > Aggregatilineales > Phototrophicaceae > CFX2. The sequence goes on from JAEUQZ010000298.1 coordinate 5,616, forward strand.
GCGGCCATCCTTCAGACTTACGCCGACCGACTGCCGCTGCGTCTGCTCGTCCGACCCGGCTGCAATATCAGCCAGGGACGCAACGCAGCCATCGCCGCCGCCCAGGGCGAAATCATCGCCGTGACCGATGCTGGCGTGGTGATCGATCCGCACTGGCTGGAACGCATCACCCGCCCGCTGCTGGAAAACCCCGAAGTGACCTTCGTCGGCGGTTTCTTCACCCCCGACTTCGATACAGCATTCGGCTGGGCCATGAGCGCCACCGTGCTGCCGCTCGTCGGTGAAATCGATCCGGCCACCTTCCTGCCCACCAGCCGGAGTACCGCTTTCCGCCGTTCCGCCTGGGAAGCCGTTGGCGGCTATCCTGAATGGCTGGATTACTGCGAGGATTTGATCTTCGATCTGCGGGTGAAAGGCTGGCTGGAAAGAGAATCGCGCCCCACGATAGCCTTCGTACCGGATGCGCTGGTCGCCTTCCGCCCGCGCGGATCGCTCCCGGCCTTCTGGAAGCAGTACACCCGTTATGCCCGTGGCGATGGCAAAGCCGATCTCTGGCGCAAGCGTCATGCTGCTCGCTACCTCACCTACTTCGTCGCCCTGCCCGTCATTCTCGTGTTGATGCTGGCGGTTCATCCGCTGATGGGTTTGCTGGCGCTGCCCGGAGCCGCTGTGTATCTCCGCCGGCCCTACGACCGGCTGTGGAAGCTCCGCCCGGCGGACACCTCCCTACCTACAATCCTCTACGCCGTCATTCTGGTGGCGGTCATCCGCGTCGTGGGCGATGTCGCCAAGATGGTCGGCTACCCGGTTGGCTGGTGGTGGCGGCTGACTCACCGTCCTCCGAATTGGCGATAGCCTCAGATGCTCAACAGTCCAGACTTAAGCATCTTCCGCGGCATTTTGTGATATTCTGAAACGAGAATATCAGCACATTGTATCGCAACCCTGCAATCCTCTACGCC
>JAEUQZ010000299.1 GCA_016788965.1 Anaerolineae bacterium
CAAGGGGACTTCCTTCGGTTGCAGAATGGCGTCCCTACGAAGTCGGCATTTGAGGGACTGAACGCCTATTCTCAAGGGGAATGGCTCACCCATTGCCGCGGAGGATGAGGCAGGTGGTTGTGCCGTGGGCGTAGAGCTTGCCGTGGGCGTCGATGAGGCGGCCCTGGGCGGTCGCCATCGAGCGCCCGATGTGGATCACCTCGGCCTCGCAGCGCACCGGGCCGGTATCCACGGTCAGGGGGCGCAGGAAGTTGACGTGCAGTTCGATGGTGGTATAGGGGACGCCTGCGGGCAGCTTGGTGTGGATGGCGCAGGCCAGGGCGGAGTCGAGCAGGGTGCAGGCCAAGCCGCCATGCACGACGCCGATGGGATTGTAGTGGTACTCCGCCGGGGTGCAGGCGAAGACGATGCGGCCATCGCCGACTTCGACGCTTTGGAAATCCAGCAGGTGGGCGATGGGCGGGCCGGGGATGCGTCCGTCGCGCATGGCCTCCTGGAATTCGCGCCCGCTCATCTGCTGGGCGGCCTGGGATGTGATCGAGGGATCATCCCAGGTAACGGTGCGGCTGCGTTTCGGGTCTTCGGTCATAGGGGCTGCTCCTCGACTGTTTCCGGGATTATAGCAGGATGTATTTCAGATTGGGGCAAGAATCCGGACGGGCAGAAGCCCATTCCTACGATTCCTGTCTGGGTAGGGACGCCATTTTGCGACCGAAGGAAGTCCCTTGAGGGGGGCATCCGGTCACAGAGTGCCATTGAAGTGAAATGGAGCCAACAGCATCAACCGCTTTTGCTCCGGCGGACGGATGGATACAATACGGTCGAGTCGCCCTGTGGTCATGCAGGAGGCTGCTATGCCGTTCCAAATGCCCCGACCGAGCGAAGTCCGCAGCATCATCTTCGCCTATATTGTGCTGGTCATCGCCGCTGTCATCGATGCTATCGGCGTGGTGCTGTTCCTGGCCGCCTCCGATATTGCTCCGGGCGGGGTTTCCGGGGTGGCCGTCATCCTCAACCATCTCGACGCGCGGCTGCCCATCGGCCTGATGATCCTGATCGGCAACATCCCCATCCAAGTGCTGGGAGCGCGCTATCTGGGCGGCTGGCGGGTGGTGGTGCGGACGGTCTTTTACGTAGTGATCTACTCGGTGCTGGTGGATGTGATTCGCCCGCTGGTGGTGGGCATCGAGGTGGGCGATAACCGCCTGACGACGGCGCTGTTCGGCGGCATTTTGGTCGGCCTCGCTGGGGGATTGGTGCTGCGGGCGGGGGGAACTCAGGGCGGAACCTCGACGCTGGGGCGCATCCTGCAATACCAGTTGGGGCTGCCACTGAGTACCAGTACGATCTATACCGATACCGGGGTGGTGGTGCTGGCGGGGCTGGTCTTCGGCTGGGAGGGGGCGCTCTACGCGGTAGTTGCGCTGTTCACGGCGGGGGTCGCGGCGGATTATGTGCTGGAAGGCCCCAGCGTCATCCGCACGGCCACGATCATCACCGACCGCCCGGACGAGATCGCCGAGCGGGTGCTGGATGATCTGGGACGCGGGGTGACGGCCTGGCAGGGCAAAGGCATGTTCACCGAGCAGACGCACTCGGTGCTGTTCATCACGGTGTCACGGGCACAGGTGGATCGGCTGCGCCGCGTCGTGCGCGAGACCGACCCGCAGGCGTTCATGGTCATCGGGCAGGGACATGTGGCCTACGGGCGGGGATTCCGGCGCATCAAGAGCCGGTGGTCTTAACCACCACAATGTAATTCCAACATCGCCGCGCTACAATCGGGACAAATCAATCAAGACGGTGTCCTCATCTTTTATGCCTGAATGCGTTGGCTGATGAATGGAGGTCGTCGAGATGTTGCAGATGCAGGATGTTCAAGCTCTCCTCAAACGCGCTGACGCGCACACCCTGTCCCTTTATCTGACCATCGATCCCAGCCTTCCCGAAAACCAGGCCGCCAACCCCGGTTGGCGCACCTGGGCCAAGAACCACCTGCGTGACATCGACCATCAGGTGTCCGCTGGGGAGGATTTGCTCTGGCCTACGCTGCGCCAGCGGGCGGAACGTTTTCTGGAGGACACCATCCCGGCGGCGCGGGGATTGGCGCTGCTGCTGGGGGAAGCGCTCGAAGAGGTGTACGAACTGCCGGTCGCTTTTCCGAACCGGGCGGCGTATGGTCCGCCGCTCATCACGCCGCTGCTGTGGGCGCTGGATGAATACGAGACGTATCTGGTAGCGATGGTGGATCGCAGCGAGGCGCGGTTCTTCACGACCCGGTTGGGACAGGTGCAGTTCGAGGACTCGATGGAGCTGACCTTCGATACCCATGCCTGGCGCGTCAAGACGGCCATGCCTTCCGGCATCGGCATTGGCCGGGGGAGCGCGGTCGATGAATTCCAGGATCGGAAGGTCGAACACCAGAACAGCCTGTACCGGGATGTGGCTGCCGAGATTGCCAACCTGATGGTGGCGCAGGGCGCGCGGCGGTTGGTGCTGACCGGGAGCGAGCAGTCGATCCACGCGGTGCTGAACCGCCTGCCGGAATCAGCCGCGCAGTTGGTGGTGGCGCTGCTGCCCATCCCGATGCGGCACAGCGCCCACGAGGTGATGAACGCCATCCTGCCCGCCGCGCTGGATTACGAACGGCGGCAGGAAGCCGTGTTGGTCGAAGAGTTGGTTGGATTGGCGAAGGCGGGTGGACGGGCCGCCCTGGGGCGCGTCGCCGTGCTTCAGGCTCTCGAACGCGGACAGGTCGAAAAGCTGGTCATGCCCTGGCCGATGGATGAAGCCGCCGAAGACCAGGATGTGCCCATGCGCGTCCTACTCAACGGCGGTGAGGTGGAACTGGTGCATGGCGCGGCGGCTGAGCGCGTCGCGGCTGAAGGGGGCCTGATCGCCCGGCTGTATTACGCCCCGCATCGCTGAAGTTGGGGGACAATATGGGTTGGCCGCCCGGCAGTTCACCTGCCGGGCGGCCTTCAAAATGGGCATTTTCATCAACGGCTCAGCGAACCAGACCCTTGCTAGGCATCAATTCTTCGATAGACTCTGAAATATGTTACTGAACCTGATCGCCATACTGTACCTGCTTTGCGCCCTGGCGCTGACCGTGTACGCGGCCAGTCAACTCTTACTGCTCCTGATTTACTGGCGTCACCGGCGCGACGAGCGCCCTACTCCCCAGATCGATCATTGGCCTTCTGTGCTGATTCAACTGCCGATTTATAACGAGCGCTATGTGGTCGAGCGGCTGCTCGACGCCGTGGCCGCGCTGGATTATCCCCGTGACCGGCTGTTCGTCCAGCTTCTGGACGACTCGAACGACGAAACCGTCCAGATCGCGGCTCAGCACATTGCTGGGCTGCGGCGGACTGGCCTGAACATCGAGCATGTCCAGCGGGAAGACCGTAGCGGTTTCAAAGCGGGGGCGCTGGCTTACGGCCTGGGACTGATCGGCGACCGCGCCGAGTACGTCGTGGTGCTGGATGCGGATTTCGTGCTGCCGCCGGACTTCCTGCGGCGCACCATCCCGTTCCTGGTGGTCGATTCCGGACTGGGGATGGTGCAGACGCGCTGGGGACACCTGAACACCTTCATGAACCCGCTGACGATGGGGCAGACGCTCGCCATCGACGGGCACTTCGTCGTCGAGCAGACGGCTCGCAGCCGCGGCGGTTGGCTGATGACCTTCAATGGTTCTGGCGGCGTCTGGCGGATCAGCGCCATCCACGATTCCGGCGGTTGGCGTGATCTGACGCTGACCGAAGACCTGGACCTGAGCTACCGCGCTCAATTGGCTGGATGGCGCTTCCTGTATCTGCCCGATATGGTCGTACCAGGTGAACTGCCGCCGCAGATCGCGGCTTTCAAGCAGCAGCAGGCGCGCTGGGCCAAAGGCACGACACAGTGCCTGCGCCATACGCTCATTCCGCTGTGGCGTTCGCGCTTCAGCGTGTTTCAACGCCTGATGGCGACGCTGCACCTGTGCCAGTATATGCCCGCGCCGATCATGCTGACGCTGTTGATTCTGACCCCGCCGCTGCTGGTCACGGGCGCGTTGAGGAACATGCCGTTGGGTCTGCTTGGTCTGATCGGGCTGGCGACGCCGCTGGTCTATGTGGTCAGCCAGCAGGCCATCTACCCGGATTGGGCGCGGCGGATGCTGGCCTATCCGGTGCTGATGGCGCTGGGGACGGGCATCGCCTGGAGCAATACCAAAGCCGTTATCGGCGGGCTGTTCGACCTGGATACGGAGTTCCGGCGCACGCCCAAATTCGTCCAGGGCTGGCAGGGCAGCGGCTATGCCCTCCAGCGCGATTCCGGCCTGCTGGCCGAGGCGCTGCTGTGTCTTTACTCTGGCGCGAGCGCCGTTCTCGCCGTGGTCTTCAATCCAGTCTTCGCGCCGTATCTGGCGATCTACAGCTTCGCCTACGCGCTGATCGCCATCTGGGGCATCAAGGATCGGCTGGCGCTCAGCCGCCGCGCGGATGCCGCCGCCCAGCAGCAGACCAGTACCGCCTCAGTCAAGCTCTAGCCTGATAGGTTTTCCTCAAACATGACCGTTCATCTCGGCGTCGTTTTCCCTCAGACCGAAATCGGCGCGGATCCGTTGGCGATCCGCGACTACACCCAGGCGGTAGAAGACCTGGGCTTCGACTACCTGATGGCCTACGATCACGTCCTGGGGGCGAACCCGGAGCGTCCAGGCGGCTGGCGTGGGCCGTATACGTTCCGCGACACGTTTCACGAACCGCTGACGCTGTATGCCTGGCTTGCCGGGCTGACGCGGCGGCTGGAATTCGTCACGGGCATCCTGATCCTGCCGCAGCGCCAGACGGCCCTGGTCGCCAAGCAAGCCGCCCAGGTCAGCCTCGTCTCCGGGGGACGGCTGCGCCTGGGGGTGGGCATCGGCTGGAACGCGGTCGAGTTTGCCGCGCTCGGCCAGAACTTCCACCGGCGCGGGCGGCGGCTGGAAGAGCAGGTGATCCTGCTGCGGCGCTTATGGACGGAGCCGCTCGTCACCCATGTGGGCGTTGAAGAGAGCATCGCTGATGCCGGGCTGAATCCGTTCCCGCCGAAGCCGATCCCGATCTGGTTTGGCGGCGACGCGGATGTGGCGCTGCGGCGCATGGCCCAGTTGGGCGACGGCTGGATTCCCAACTGGATGCCCATCGACCGCCTTCAGACGACGCTGGCGACGTTGCGCGGCTACATTGCCGAGGAAGGGCGCGATCCAGCCCGGTTCGGCATCGATGTCCGTATTCATGTGACCCGCACGCCGGAATCCGACTGGCGGCGGGAGGCGGAGCAGTTGGCGGCGATGGGCGTGACGCATGTGTGTATCAACACCATGAGCGCCGGCTATACCCGGCTGGATCAGCATCTCGATACGCTTCGCCGCTTCAAGGCGGCGCTGTCCGCATGAGGGCCGGGGATTGATGGAGAACACGATTCTAATGCGAATGATTCCAGATTGGCGATTCACCGGGCGACCCGCCGGGTCGCCCCTACGAGCGTTTCTGATTTGCCTGGTGGTGGCGATGGGGGTGGCCGCGTGTGGAGCGGGCACGCCGACACCTGCGCCCGGCCCGACCGTCGAGGTGGGTGATGTCGTGGCGGGCAGCTTCGAGGCGGCGGTGAGCGGCGAAGTCAGCGGCGATTTCAACGGGACGGCGACCTACCTCCGCGCCGAGAACGGCGGCATCCTGGTCAACCTGAGCGGAACCGGGGGGCTGGCGGGCGCGACGGTTTCGATCATCCTGCCGGAGGGGACGGGCGGCGGCCAGTACACGCCCATGTCCTACCTGAAAGCCTTCAACGATACCGAGAACAAGATCACGGCGGTGGGCTTCAGTTTCAGCGTGCCGTCCGCCGATGGATCGAGTCTGCTGGAATACAACACCGTCATGGAAGGCAGCCTGACGCTCCAATCGGTGGACCCGCTGACCGGAACCTTCAGCGTCACCTGCGCCGATGAAAACACGGGCCGCAGCGTGACCGTCAGCGGGACGTTCAACCAGATTCCGGTGTTCCAGGAGTGAGGTTGGGGCCTCCCTACGGGTTGTACTGCACGGATGCCATGATCGCGTCCATCACGTCCAGGAATTGATCCATTTCGCCTTCGTCGCTGCTGGCGATAGACACGGCCAGCACGCCGTCATCCAGATCGACGATCACCAGCGCCAGATCGTTGCCGCCCTGCGTGCCCAATGAGCGCGCGGCGGGCAGTCCGCCGATCTCGATCTCAGCGACCTCGCCCATCTGACCGGGCGGGTCCTGGCCTTCGATGAAATCCACCAGGGCGGGCAGGAAGCTGGCGGCGGTCGTGCCTTCCGGCGCGCCCATATCCTCGACGGTCGTCACGATCAGGCTCATCGAGAACATGCCTGCTGTCAGATCATTCGGATCGGCGTTGAAGACCTCTTCCTGGTTGACGATCAGGATGACGCCGTTGTTGAGTTCTTCGATGATCCAGCCCGTCGGGTAATCGAAACGGGTCGAGCGGTCGTTGGAGCGGAAGGTTTCCCCCAGTTCGGAGGTATCGCCGGGAGCGGGTTCGATG
>JAEUQZ010000029.1 GCA_016788965.1 Anaerolineae bacterium
CTGCGCGGCCATCAATGCCTGACCACCACCAGTAGGCCAGCGGCAGGATCAGCAGCAACCCCGGAACCCAGAAGGCCGACTGCCAGCCCACATTGGCGACCAGCAGCCCGGTCACCGCCCAGGTGACGGCCGCACCCAACTGGAAGTTGATCGGGAACAGCGCGGCCACGCGCGTCCGCTGGGGGGCGGAGAGGTGATCCGAAAGGACACGCAGCAGCGGCGACCATCCGGTGGATTGGGCGAAGCCGTTGATGCCCCACAGGATCGCCATCGGCAGCAGAGCGGTCTGGGCGGAGAAGCCCAGGTTGACCAGCGTGATGGTCAGCAGGCCGAGGGCGACCAGGATGCGCGGGCGGAAGATATTGCCCAACTCGCCGATCACCAGCGTGCCCAGGCCATACGTCCAGTAGAAGACCGTGCCCAGCACGCCGACCTCGGCGCGGCTGACCCCCAGGGCGATCACCAGCGCCGGGATGGCAACGCTCAGGTTCAGACGTCCCAGGTAGTAGCAGGCGTAGGTTCCCCAGGCGGTCAGGACGATGCGGCGCTGGTCAGCAGTCAGTTCAGCGGGTTGGGACAAGATCGATCCGTTTCACGAGGACGCGGCACAACCGTCACCAGGCCAGGGCTTCGCGCCCCTGGAAGAAACCGCCGCTCGGCCCATCATCGGGCAGCGTCGCCAGCCAGACGGCGGTGTCCGCGCCCTCTTCGACGCTCAGGTCGGCGCTCGGCCCGCCCATCTCGGTACGCACCCAGCCGGGGCACATGGTATTGACCTTGATGTTCGTCCCGGCCAGTTCTTCGGCCAGGATGCGGGTCATGCCGTTGAGCGCCAGCTTGGAGAGCTTGTAGGCGCTGGTATCGGAGGTCTGCTGGGCCATCTGGCCGTACTCGGAGGAGATGTTGACGATGCGGCCGTAGCGGTGTTCCCGCATGGTGGGGATGAAAGCCTTGCAGGTCAGAAACGGCCCGAAGGTGTTGACGATGAAGGTGGTCTGGAGCAGTTCGTAAGAAATATCCAGGAAGCGCACGCCCTCGTCCAGCAGGATGGCGGCGTTGTTCACCAGCACATCCAGCCGCCCGAACTGGCGCAGCACCATCGCCCGCGCCTCTTCGACGCTGGCCTGCTCGCGCACATCAAGCTGCTGGAAGCGGACATCCAACCCCTGGGCGCGGAGCCGCTCGGCCGCCGCTTCACCCTTGAACGAGTCGCGGGCAGTCAGGATGACCGTCATGCCCAACTGCCCCAACTGGCGGCAAATCTCGGTGCCGATTCCCCGGTTCGCCCCCGTCACCAACGCAATGCGGTTCATTGCCGTTAACCTCTCCTCAAATGGAAAATGTGCGACTGGTAGCCGTGTAAATCGACATACAGACCGGGTGAGTGCAGGTTGGTTCCGCCGCGTTCGTAGCGGTTGCCATCCAGCACATCCTCCAGCAGCCATTTGCCGGAGGCCACCTCCGGCCAGCCCGCCAGCGAGACATGCCCGTGAGCGCGGTGATCGCTCAGGTTGCAGACCACCAGCACATGGTCATGATCGCTGCGCCAACCGTGCGCCACCAGATGGTGATGGCTGCCGTCATCCTTGCCGGGGTTGACATGGAAGAACCACCACTGCCCTTCCTGGTAGACCGGGGCACGCAGTTCGGCCAGCAGTTTCAGGTAGTAGGCCTTCAGGTCTTTATTGACCGGTTCGTCCGGCTGGCGTCCGATCTGCACCGGCAGCTTGATGCGCCGCCCGGTGAACTGGCCGTCATGGAGCAGCGTCGCTCCCGGCAGCGTGCAGACCAGCACGGCGGCGGGGAGGCTGCGCCCGACGCCAAAGGCCGAGGCCGCCCGCTGCTCATCGTGGTTTTCGATGAAGCGCACGAGATGGTGCTGGAAATGATCTGGCGCGATCAGGTGGGCGTTGACGCCGCCGGCGCCGCCTTCGCGCAGGCGGTCGAAGAGCCGTTTGTCGTAGGTGTAATCGAAGCCAAGCTGCTGAAGCCGCGCCTCCATATCCCAGTAGACTTCGGCCATGAACTGGAAATCGGGATAGGCTTTCTTCACAGGCGGGATGATCTCATCCCAGTACTCGGTTTTGGGGCGGCTGCCGATGTATCCGCCCCAGGTGTGGGCGAAGACATCGTTGAGCATGAGCATCGCCATGTCGCAGCGGATGCCGTCGCACTGGCTGGCGATGTCCAGGATGGTCATCAGCGCCGCACGCCGCAGATGCGGATCGAAGGCGTTGAGCTGAGCGGTATCGATCCAGCCGGGGAAATACGGATCGCGCCCGTGGGCTGCGATGTAGGAGCGACCGAAGGCATCTTTGGCCTGGAAGAAATCGCTGGAACGGGTTTTGAGATCATGCGGGCGTCCCTGCACGATGTAATCGGAGTGGACGCGAATCCAGGCGTGATCGGTGGCGACATGATTGGGCACGTAATCCAGGATCAGGCGGATGCCGCGTTCACGCAGCCGTCCGCGCAGAAAGGCCAACCCGGTGCGCCCGCCCAGGTTTTCATCGACCTGGTACATGCCGACGGCGTAGGGTGATCCGATCACATCGTCCGGGGTGATATCGGGCAGAGCCGGGCGGTACTCGTGGATGTAGTTCAACGCGCTGTAGACCGCGGCCGGGCTGCGATGCCAGACGCCCATCAGCCAGACGGCATCGACGTGGTAGCTAGCGAGTTCATCCAGGACTTTATCGGGAATATTGGCGAGCGTGACCGGGCGTTTGAAGGTGCGGCTGAGGCTGTTCAACCAGACCCAGGTGTTGATCTGGTAGATGATCGGTTTTCGGGGCCAGGGACTCAAGATGACATGCGCTCCTCGGAAACGGCTGCGATGTTGAAATCCAGGGTACGCCGTCCACTTTTCATGGCGCTAACAAAAGCGGACTGCTAAGGTGTGTGGACAATATAGCACAGCCTCCGCATAATATGAACGCCTCGGAGAGAACCGGACTACATGAGAAGGCGTGGCTTGCAGCGCCAGAAAAGGACTCGCTCATGGGCGACGGATATTTCATCATCCCGCAGGATGTTGGGCAAATTGAAATGCTGCCGGGCGTCCACCGCCGCACGATGGGAACGACCGACGAAGCCATGTTATGCGAATTCTTCCTCCAGAAAGACTCGGTGGTTCCGGCCCACAGCCACAAGAACGATCAGGTCGGTTATGTGATCTTCGGCAAGGTCGAGTTCACCATTGGCGAGGAGACGCGCATCTGCCTGCCCGGAGACAGCTACGCCATCCCCGGCGGCATCATCCACAGTGTCCGCGTCGTGGTGGACAGCCTGCTGATCGACGTCTTCTCCCCGCCGCGCGACGATTACCGCACCGAAGCCCGCTGACCCAGGAGTTCCCTATGTCCCGCATCGAGAGTGACGACGCGCTGCGCCAGCTTCTTGCCGGAGCGCGGGTGATCGCCGTGGTCGGGCATTCGGATCGCCCCTCGACGGCCAGCTACCAGATCGCGCGGTTCCTGCGGCAGGCCGGCTACACCGTTTACCCCGTCAATCCGACCCTCAGCGAAATCGACGGCCAACCGTGTTACGGCAGTCTGGCCGAGGTTCCCGAACGCATCGACATCGTGAATGTCTTCCGCCGCCCGGAGCATCTGCCGGGGGTAGTAGATGCGGCCGTCGCCGCCGGAGCGGGGGCGGTCTGGGCGCAGTCAGGCATCTTCAGCGCGGAGGCGGAAGCACGGGCGCAGGCCGCCGGGATGCCGCTGGTGATGGACAGGTGCATCAAGGTCGAATACAACCACCTGATCGCCTGACTCAGCCGCCGATGATCTGGCGGTAGAGGGCTGTCTGGCGTTCCCGCGCCGACTGGAGGGCACGGACGGCCAGCGTATCCGGCTCGAACACAGTGGTGATCGGCGGCGGAGAGGCCGCCAATGTCATCATTCCGCGCGCCCGCAGCGCCAGCACTGCGATGCCCCGCGCGGTCACTTCCTGAAGATTGGTCACATAAACGACCCGGTCGAGGGCACTGGCGAGGAGGGTCGGCCAGGCGGTCGAAGCGGCCAGCGCCCCACCTCCGCCGATGACGGGCGCATCCGCCCGCGCCAACGAACCAAGCTGCTCGGCCACCAGCGCCAGCCGCAGCGCCACCGCTTCCATCAGGGCTTGCAGAATGTCGGTCGGCGTGGTCGAAAGGCGCAGTCCGCTGATCGTGCCCGTGGCATCCAACGACCAGCCGGGGCTGCGTTCCCCGGCCAGCAGTGGCAGCACGGTCAGACCGTGTTCATCCGGCATCCGGTCGAGCAGGGCAGCATCCAGCGCCGCCGGATCATCACCCAGCCGGAGGGTCTGCTGTGCCCATTGAAACAGGTTGCCGCCTTCGCTGGTCGCCCCGCCGATCAGGTGATTCCGCGCATCGATCAGATAGCCCCATAAACCTTCTGGCACGTCGGGCAGGATGTCATCGGAGACGACGCGCAGCGCGGCCGTCGTGCCCAGACTGAGCGCGATCCGCGAGGAATCGGTGCAGCCGCAGCCAATCGTGGCCGCCGCGCCGTCACCGACCGCCAGACAGAAGGGAACCTCCCGCAGCGCCGGCCAGCGCCCGGCGTAATCCGGCAGGAGACCCTGCACGCCGTCGCCATAATCGGCCAGGGGCGGCAGTCCGATCTCCTCCATCCGCAGTTCGCTCAGCAGGATGCTGTACCAGTCCAGATTGCTGCGGCTGAGCAGTCCCGACCACGAAGCGATGGAGTAGCTACACGGCGCGTCGCCGAACCAGACGCTGTAGAGATACGTCCCGATGTCCGTCCACTGATCGACCTGCCGGAAAAGTTCCGGCTGAGTCCGCCAGAGCCAGCGCAGCCGCGCCGGGTGATAAGCGGTGTGGATCAGGCAGCCCGTCCGCTGGTGGATCGACTCGACGGGCAGGGTAGCCCGCAGCACGGCCACATCGGCGGCGCAGCGGGTATCGGCATAGCTGTAGAGGGGGGTGACGGGCTGGCTGTTGTGATCGACGCCGAGCAGATTCCCGGCCAGAGTCGCCATGCCGACGACCTCGATGGTCGCGGCGGCGGGGTGCTGCATCACGGCATCGACGCAGGCTTCAACGCGGGCGCGGATTTCCAGCGGGTCGTAGGTGGCCTCGCCGGGGCTGTCCGTCCGCGCCTGATGGGGGATGCTGGCGACCGCGCCGGGGATGGGCGTGGCCGTCTCATCACAGAGCAGCGCCCGAACGGAGGATGAACCGATATCAATAACCAGAATACTCATTAAGGTCTTTTCCTACTCTGAAAATCCCCCACACTCTCCGAATGATCTTGGCGTCCTTTGCGTCTTGGCGGTTCAATTTTCTTGTATTTCCCCAATCCCCAACCCCTAATCCCTATAGTGTAGCTTGCTGCTGGTAGGCGTCAATCAAGCGGGCGGCGGCAGCGTCCCAGGTGAAGCGCCGCGCCCGTTCCTGCCCGGCCGCGCCCATGCGTTCCGCCAGCGCGGGATCGTCCAGCAGGCGGAGGATGGCTCGCGGCAGTTCTTCGGCCAGACGCACCTGATCGACCAGCAGGCCGGTGACGCTCTCCTCGACGGCCTCTTCGATGCCGCAGCCGCGCGTCCCGATCACAGGCAGTCCGGCGGCGCTGGCTTCCAGATGCGCCAATCCGAAGCCCTCGAACTTCCAGCCCTCGTTGAGCGACGCGCCGACGAACAGGCTGGCGCGGCCATACCAGCCGAGCAGTTCCGCCTCGGAGACCGAGCCGAGCAGTTGGACGCATCCGCCCAATCCGAGCCGCTCGATGGCCGCCCGCACCTGGGCGGTATAGGTCGGCTCCGCGTCCAGCGCCCCGGCGATCCCGCACTGCGCCGCCGGGAAGCGTTGCCGCAGGGCGGGCATGGCTTCCACCAGTTCGAGCGTGCCGCGCCGGGCTTTGATTGCGCCCACGGCCAGGAGAGTCGGCGGATCGGCGCTTCGGCGTGTGATCGAGGCGAAGCGCTGAATATCTACTCCGTTGGGGATCACCTCGGTTCGCAGGCCGGGCAGGACGCCCTCGGCCACCGAGGCGGTATAGCGGCTGACGCAAACCAGCGTTCCGCGTCGGAAGGCCCAGGCATACAGGCGGTTCAGCGGCGGCCGTTCGATCTGTGGCAGGTGGACATAGCTGCCGTGCCCGGTGATGAACAGCGGGCGGCTGCCAGCGATCAGCGCCGCCAGCGGCGCGTAAGGTTCCGCCGCGCAGTGAATGACATCGCAGCCGCGCAGGGCGTCCCGCGCTGCCGGATAAGCCGCCAGCATCCGCAGCAGAAATCCACGCTGGCGGGGAACCAGCGCGGGCAGCAGGGGGTGAATCCGCTCGGCGGCATCGGGAGCAGTGTTAGCCGCGCAGACAACGTGAACTTCGACGCCGGCTCGCTCCAGCGCGGCGATCACGCCCTGCGCGTAGCGCCCCCAGCCGTGACGCGGCGAGAGGTCGGTCGCCAGCAATCCGACGCGCACTAGAGCACCTCCACTGGGTCGATGTCGATGTGCCAGCCGCGCTGACTTTCCAGCCCACTCAACACGACCGCCGGATCGCTGCCGCGCAAGAGGACGTGCCAGCGGTAGACGCCATCCACCCGGCTGAAGAAACACGGAGCCGGGCCGATGATCTCCATGCCGCTGATCTGCCGTTCGGCCAGCCGCGCCCGCAGCAGATGCGCCGCCGACTCGGCTTCGGAACGCGCCCGCGTCTCGCTGGCATCGCGGAAGACGATCCGCGCCAGCCGCCGGAACGGGGGATAGCCCAGGTCGCGGCGGTAGGCGATCTCCTGGGCGTAGAAGCGCTGGAAGTCGTGACGGGCAGCGGCCTGCACCGCGTAATGCTCCGGCTGGTAGGTTTGCAGCACGACCCGCCCGCCCAATACACCGCGCCCGGCACGGCCTGCCACCTGGGTCAGCAGTTGAAAGGTGCGCTCGCCCGCCCGGAAATCCGGCAGGTTCAACCCCATATCGGCGCTGACCACGCCAACCAGCGTCACGCGCGGCAGATCGAGACCTTTGGCGATCATCTGTGTGCCGATCAGCACATCGGCCTTGTGGTCGATGAAGCGCTGCAAATACAGTTCGTGGGTTTCCGGGTTGGTGGCGGTATCGGCATCCCAGCGCAGCGTCCGCGCCTGGGGGTAATGTTCGTGGAAAGCCTGCTCGATCTGCTGCGTGCCCGCGCCGAAGTATTTGATGCGCTTCGAGTGGCAGACCGGACACTGCGTCGGCTGCGGGGTCTGATGCCCGCAGCGGTGACAGCGCAGCGCCTCACCCTGGCGGTGATACGTCAGCGGCGTATCGCAGTTCGGGCAGGTGGCGGCTGTGCCGCAGTCCCGGCAGAAGACGTAGGTGGCCTGCCCGCGGCGGTTGATGAAGACGATGGCCTGCTCGCGGCTGCCCAGCACATCTTTCAGCGCCGAGTCCAGGGCCAGACTGAAGATGGAGGTATTGCCCGACTTGAGTTCCTCGCGCATATCGACGATCTGCACGGGCGGCAGGTCGATGTGGAGCGCGTCCGGGGCGGGCGCGGGGGTATAGCGCGAAGGCAGTCCCTCGCGCTCGGCCTGTTCCAGGATGCGGATGCGGTGGCCGAGGATGCGGCTGGGCAGTTCCAGCAGGCGCAGTTCACCGCGCCGTGCCCGGTAGACCGTCTCCACGTCGGGGGTGGCGCTGCCCAGGATCAGCGTGCCCTGGTTCTGGCGCATCATCTGTTCGGCCACGTCGCGGGCATGATAGTAGGGGGTCTGCTGATCCTGCTTGTAGCTGGGATCATGCTCTTCGTCGAGGATGACCAGCCCCACATCCGGCAGCGGCGTGAACAGCGCCGACCGCGCCCCAACGATCACACTGACTGCGCCCTCCCGCGCCCGCCGCCAGGTATCGTAACGCTCGCCTTCGGTCAGGCGGCTGTGGACGATGGCGACCTGGCCGGGAAAGCGTCCGGCCACGCGCCGGATGGTCTGCGCCGTCAGCGCGATTTCGGGAACCAGGAAGATCGCGCCGCGTCCCTGCGCCAGCGTCAGCTCAATCGCCCGCAGGTAGATTTCGGTCTTGCCGCTGCCGGTCACGCCGTGCAGCAGGAACAATCCAGCCTGGGAGTCGACGGCGGCGCGGCCCCAGCCCCAGCCTTTGATGTGGGATTCGATGGCGTCCCAGGCGGCGGCCTGCTCCAGGGTCAGGGGTGGCGACAGAGTCGGGATGAAGTCGCGGTCAGCCAGCGAATCGCGCCAACTGGGTTTTTCGCCCAGGACGACCAGCCCTTCATCTTCCAGGCGGTGCAGATCATCCAGTTTGGCGTCCGTCTGAGCATACAGCCAACTGACTTCAATCGGCTCGCGCTGCCGCGCCAGCACCTTGAGGATGTGCAGCGCCTTCTCCCCGCCGCGCAGTTCGATCAGTCTGGCATCGACCTGTTCGCGGGGAATCCGCAGCATGACCCGCGCCGGGCGGGTATCCCGGTTGATCGTGACCAGCCCCATCTCGTCCAGCTTCTTGAGCGGGCTGTCCGAGACGACTCCCGCGCTCGCCAGCAGGTCGCTGACCGCCGGATCAGGCTGGCGCATGGCGGCCAACGCTTCCAGCACATCCGCCCGGCGCGAGTCCTTGCCCAGATGCCGCGCCACGGCGTCGATCTGGTCGGGATGGATCGCCAGCGCCGCCGTATCGACGGTACGGGCGCGGACGCGCGGCGGCAGCAGAATCCGCTCGACGTGGAGGATGCCCTCTTTCGCCAGCCGCTCGACCGCCGGACGCCAGTGCTTGCCCTGGAGCGGGCGGGCTGCATCCAGCCGCCGCCCCAGCGTGATGCCGCCGCGTCCCCGCAGCCAGTCGATCACGGCCTGTTCAACGGCGTCGGGACTGGTCGCGGCGTCGTTCAGCAGCGTGACGCGGATGTCGCGGCCGCCGGTCATGCCCGGCGGCAGCATCAGCCACAGGCACAGGCCAATGGGCATCAGGCTGTGCTGGCTGATCCAGCGGCACAGATCGATCTGGGCGGCGGTCATCACCGGCTGCGGGTCGAGGATGGCGTGGATCGGCTTGGTTTCCTGGATGGCGGATTCGTCGCGCAGGGCCAGGATGATGCCGTGCTGCTGTGACGTGGCGAAGGGAACCTGAACTAACTGGCCGACCTGAGCGAGATCGGCCAGTTCGTCGGGGACGTGGTAGTCGAAGGTCTGGTGAACGGCGGCATTCACCGCGATTTCTGCGTACATGCCGCCCATTCTAAAGGAGGTCTTCGTCCCGAATCAAATCCCACCCACTGCTTCAGAATCCGAACCTCTGTGTCCTCTGTGTCTCTGTGGTGGTATTGACGCGAGCATCACCCTACGGTTTGATCTTCTTCAGGAACGGGACGACCGCTTCGCGGCTCTGCAGATCGGTGATGGTGTCCCGAACCGCGAAGAGCGCCTGCTGTTGGTCGGGCGCATAGCTGAACCCGACCGAATGATGGTCGTGGCGGATGATGGTCAACTGCCACCACCCCCGTGTCATGAACTGAGCCTGATGGACGTAGACACCCATGATGTCGTGAAGGGGAATCACTTCCGGTTGGGCGAACAGCCGGGACAGGACATCGGTGCGGGTAATCACCAGCCGGTCCGGGTAGAGTTCGAGGGTGTGGAAGTAACCCTGGGCTGTTTTGAGCGGGGCCTGCGCCTGCGGGACCACTGCCGTCGCCATACGCAACCCTCCTTGCATGTTTCCAGAGGAAACATGACAATCTGCCTTAACCTCATCATAACCGCTATACTTGATGGACGAATAGGCGCTTTGGCAGGTTTCCGCGCCGCCAGATGTCACCCGCTTCGGGGAAATCTTCGCGTGCTATAAGGATGAGTGGATGACCGACGACTACCGCCAGACGCTCACCGAGGCCGTTCTGGACGAAGACAGCTTCGTGCAGATGACCTGCAAGGGCAGCATTGGGCCGGGGATGCCCTGGCGACTGGTCAGGGTGCGACCGGTCATGATCCGGGGGACGCGCCACTGGCAGTTTTCGCACTTCGATGCCCGGCAGGATCACACCCGCAATTACACCGAGGCGGATGTCCCCGCCCGGCTGGATGAACTGCTGGCGCTGCCCTTCAGCAGCATCCAGCTTCAGACGACGTTGGAGACGGTCAACGTCCAGATCACCCACAAGGGCAAGGCCATCCTGCACCGCAGCACGCCCCAGCGCGTCCACAGCGCCGATCTGCGCCACGACGCGCCCAAATACCTGCCGCTGCCGGACGGCCAACCGGATGCCTATCTCCAGAAGATCGGCATCATGACGGCCGAGGGGCGCGTCAAAGCCGATATGCGCGACAAGTTCTACCAGATCAACGAATTCCTCAAGATGCTGGATCATACCGGGGCGCTGGATAGTTTCGGCCATACACCCGTCCGCATCCTGGACTGCGGCTGCGGCTCGGCCTATCTGTCCTTCGCGGCCTATCACTACCTGAACGACATCCGCGGCATTCCGGCCAGCTTATCCGGCGTCGATACGAATGCCGGGTTGGTCGAGAAGAGCAATACCTACAGCCGCGATCTGGGCCTGAACGACGCCTGCTTCTACGCCGCGCCGATCATCGACTTCGTGCCGGAAGCCGCGCCGGACATCCTGCTGGCGCTGCACGCCTGCGATACCGCCACCGACGAGGCGCTGGCGCTCGGCATCCGCCAGCAGGCTCCGGTGATCCTGTCTGTGCCGTGCTGCCACAAGCATCTTCACCGCCAGCTTGAAAGCCGCGCCCCGTTCGACCCGGTGATGCGCCACGGCATCCTCAAGCAGCGCCTCGGCGACATTCTGACCGACAGCTTCCGGGCATTGATTTTGCGGATCATGGGCTACAAAACCGATGTGGTCGAGTTCATCTCGTCGGAGCATACCAGCCGCAACCTGATGATCCGCGCCGTCCGCCGCGCCTCACCCGGCGAGGCGGCCTTCGTGGATGAATACCGCGCCCTGAAAGCCTACTGGAACGTCACGCCCCATCTGGAGACTCTCCTGGACGAGTCCTTCGCCAATCTGCTCTCCCCGCCCTGAAAATCCCCACTCCCTCCGTATGATCTCTGTGTCCTCTGTGCCTCTGTGGTTCAATTCTTCTTGTATTTCTCAAAACCTATCCCGCCGCGGCTTCGAGTTCGCTGAGTCGCTGGTCGAGGTGGCCGACGCGGTGGATCATGCCCAGCGCCTCGAAGATCACCCGCGCCGAGCGGAAATGTTCCAGCGCCTTCGCGGTGTCGCCCAGCGAGCGGTAATCCTCGCCCAGGTCGGCCAGCCCGTAGCCTTCGCCGCGTTTGTCGTCCATCTGCCGGGCGATGCCCAACGCGCGTTCATGCTGCTGGATGGCCGTCTCCACCTGCCCCTGATCGCGGTAGGCGTCGCCCAGCCGCCCCAGGTTGATGGCTTCGCCGCGCTTGTCGCTGGTTTCGCGGGCGATGGCGAGCGCCTGCTGAAGGTACTGCTGCGCCAGATCGAGATGCCCCATGCCCCGGTAGGCATCGCCCAAGCGCCCCAGGTTGATGCCGACGCCGCGCCGGTCGCCCATTTCGCGGGCGATGGCGAGCGCCTGCTCGTAGGTTTGCACGGCGCTGTCCAGCCGTTCCTGGTCGCGGTAGATGTCGCCGATGTTGCCCAGGTTGATCGCCTGGCCGCGCAGATCGCCGCGGGCGCGGGCGATGGTCATGGCCTGTTCGAGGTGGCTCAGCGCCTCGTCCGGGCGTCCGATCAAGCGGTAGGCGATCCCCAGGTTGGCGAGGTTGATGCCTTCCGAGAGGGTGCTCTTGTTCTGCCGGGCAATCGTCAGCGCCTGCTGAAGATGCTCGATGGCCGGCCCGGCCTGACCGAGCAGCCGGTAAGCGATCCCCAGCCGCCCCAGGGTGACGCCCTCGCCGTAAGAATCGTTCAGTTCGCGGTAAAGCTGAAGCGCCTGGCGGTAATGCTTCATGCCTGTCCGCACCTGACCCAGGTCGCGGTAGGCGCTGCCCAGGCTGCCCAGGAATCCAGCCTGCTGCTGCTTCTGATGCAGCAGTTCGCTGGCTTTGGCCGCCTGGCTGAGCAGGGATGTGGCGACGCTGGCGTAGCCTTGCAGGTGCAGGAAACCTTCGGTGCTGTCGCTGTCGAAGCTGCGGTAGAGCCGTTCGGCGAAGCGCTGCACTTCGGCATAGCGTTCGACGGTGATGGCCCAGTTGACCGCCCCGATGAAGTTGTCCAGTTCTGAACGCAGCGCGGCGAAGTGTTCTGGGCGCGGTTCGCGGTAGCGTTCCAGGTAGCTGAGGCAGATGTCCAGGGCGCGGTGATGCTCGGCATCGCTGACCTGCGAACGGGCGTAGCTGTAGGCCAGGTCGTGGATGCGGTACTCGACTGCCCGGTCGTCGCTTTCGGCCACGCGCTCGGCCAATCCGCGCCGCTGTAGCAGTGTCAGCGCCTCCTCGACCGCCGGGATGTCCTCGGCCAGGTAGAGCGCCAGCATCTCCGGCGTGGCGCTGGAGGTGAAGAAGGCTCCGAAGGCCAGGAACGCCGCCCGCGCGGCTTCTTCCAGGCTGAACAGGCTGGTATTGAGTAGTTCTTCGATGCTGGCGCGGCCTTCTTCTTCCATGCCTTCCGGGGCCGTCAGCTTCCACGGATCGGCGGCGATGCGGCTGAGCAGTTCGCCGGGCGTCAGGCCATCCAGCGAGAGCGTCAGGCCGGCGACGCGCACGGCATAAGCGTGGTCGCCGAGCTTTTCGCACAGGCTGTGGGCGTCTGGGTCGTGCATCCATTCCGGTTGGCCTTGATGCGCCAGCAGTTCCAGCGCCGCCTGCCGCTCCAGGCGACCTACATCCAGGCGCGTCAGCCCGGTGAAGCGGCTGCGCGACGTGACCAGCACCGAGACGCCCATCGGGAATACATTCACGTTGAGCAGGCCTTGCAGCGCCCGCGCGTTCCAGACATCATCCAGCACCACCATGCGGACATTGTGTTCCTGGAGCAGCAGGCGGATCACGCGGGCTTGATTGGCGATGCCCGTTTCTTTCAGGATAGTCTGCTGGGCATTGAACGGCCGCGCCAGCGCCGCCAGCATGTCATCGCGCTCGGCGGAACCTGCCCGCAGCCAGATCACCGCGCCTTTGTGCGCCGCGATCCGCTCGGCTGCTACCGCCGCCGCCAGCGCCGTCTTGCCCATCCCGCCGAAGCCCTGGAGCAGCACCCGCTTGCCCTTGTCGAGCAACCCGTGCAGATCAGCGATCATCCGGTCGCGTCCGATGAGCGTCTCCGGGCGGTGGGGCACATCGTCCGGCAGCGTCGCCAGGAGGGCTTCCAGTTCGCCGCCCCGCGCCGTGCGCCATTCCTGCCAGTTGACCAGTGCCATCATGAGCTTCTGGCGGAAATCATCCACGGTGGTGAACATGGCGCGGATGACGGCCTTGTCGATCCGCGCTTTGAAGGCCGTCAGACGGTCGGCGTTGCGGCGCTCGATGGCTCGCTTCGGCCAGGTATGCGCCGGATCGACGATGAAGCACAGCCGCTCCAAGCC
The DNA here is from genome assembly GCA_016788965.1 of Anaerolineae bacterium. GTDB lineage: Bacteria > Chloroflexota > Anaerolineae > Aggregatilineales > Phototrophicaceae > CFX2. The sequence goes on from JAEUQZ010000029.1 coordinate 13,486, forward strand.
GCGCTCCCCGGCGTAATCGAACTCGACCTCGGTGACGCTGCGGTCGTAGCCGTCTTCGATGTAGCCGTAGCGGTGGGCGACGATGCCCACATAGAGATCGGCCTCTTTGAGTTTGCGCTTGCTGCCTTCGGATGCGCCCACACCCATGGCCTCGAAGTTCTCCATGGCGATGGGGATGAAGCCCAGGTTGGCGCAGACTTCAATGGCGGCCTGACGGTAACGCTTCAGGTCCTTGCTGGTGCTGCTGATGAAGACGCTTCGAGCCATGCGGTTTTGGGTTTCCGTGTGTTCGGACGATGGATACGATCACTGCCTATCCGTATCTTACGTGATGCGCCGCGCCCCGAACAAGCACAGAAATCCTAACAAAAGCCGTCGAATCGGGCAGGATGACATTAGGCAAGCACACCATACACTAAAACTCTATCGGGTCAGCAAGACCTACGACAGAGTGCAGAACTGATCTGTGCCCCGTTTGTTTTCCGAATGGTCTATCTCGATAGATAAGTCTTGAGAATAATGCCCAGGAGTTCGAGCCAATGATGGCAAGGTTCATCAATTGGGGCAATATCGCGCCGCCTCTGAGCAATGGACTCTACATAAGCCTGGAGCCAAGCTACAGACAAGTCATTTTCTGTGATCTCGTTCTCAAGCACGACTTGTTGGAACTGAAAGCGTATCCATTCATCGAAGGATATGATCTTGAACTGAACGCTGAACAAATCCTCTATATCATGCATGCGTGACTCCAGCTCGTCGAGGTGTTCAGGTTGACCGCTGGTTACAAATCCGACTACCCGTGCTTCAGGATGATTGGACAGTTTGTCTATGAGTTCTTCTAGTTCGTCACGTAGATAGGACTTGCCGAATTTAGCATCCCAAGCCTCGACCACCTGTCCATCCTTCACGAGTTCAATGTCAGCAATATTGCCATGCTTCTTGTTCGCGGATCGCATTTGAGAGAGTGGCATCAACTCCACACCAGCGAAACCGTTCAAATCTTGAATCGCCTGCATGAGTGAATGCATGGCGATCTCCATGACCCGCGCAGCATAACCTGAGCGATTGATGTGTTCGGTAATGATACGCACAACAGTATTCTGAACATGAGGTTCTGTTTCGCCAAGCAGATACGTCAGGCTATTCAAAACCTCATGTGCAAGTCCCTCAAATGCCGCCGCTTGATTGATAAGCTGCGATATAAGGTAGAGCAGAGCTTGTTCTGTGTCGATACGACCAGCTTCGATGTCTTCGACCAGAAGAAGCCAATCCGTTCGCGCACCTCGCACATTCGCCTTGTACACAATCGAATACGGGTAGTTCTCAGCCAGACTTCTGGTCATCATGAAACCATCAGCATTCAGTTTTACAAGCCCATGTTTTCGCAGTGTGGGTGTGACATAATGTTTGTCGAGAGAGCGCATTGAGATACCGTCACACCATGAGAAATCTTTCTTACTGCGTCCACCTTTGTGCAACCGAATGCTTTGGCCGGGTTCGATTGTTTTGATGCTGAGTTGCATGATGACCAGGCATACCAATGCGCGTCCAACCTCACTGGTTATGGAAGCCACCAGTTTGTCGAGCAGCTGGACATCTTTCTCCATTAGTCTGTTGAAATCGGGCGGCGCGACATCATTCCGACAGCGGAGTATCAGTTGATCCAAAAACCCAGCGTTGAATGCTTGTTGGATTTTTCGATATCGATGTTGTGTTTCGGTACTGGAAATACCTTCCAGGAAAACCTCTGCCGTACCATCAGGATGAACGAGTTCACTTCTGGATGCATATACACGTAGATGTTCTTCACCGATCTGCATCTCTCAGACTCTTTCTGAGTTGGACACTACGCGGATTGAGGGTAGGAAACGCATACGGGATCAGATAATCGCCTGTTCTGATCTGGGGGTTGGTATTGTGATTTCGGATTTCATACCCCAATCTTCGCAGTTGTTCAAAAAAGGGTAACACATTCTGCTCGGACAGGTTCAGCAAAGTCTGGAAGTCCGCCCCCGATAATTGTTTAGCCACGCCTGTACTCTTTACAATGGCTGCCGTGATCGGCCACAAGCCATCTTGCGGCATCACAAGAAAATTCAACCTTGCCTGCAATCTTGAGGGATATTGATAATAGCCGTTTAGCTGTACCAGATCCGCTATCCCGGTGATCTCGACGAGCTTTTCCTCAAATGCTTTCCAAAGTGATGTGAAGGTTGAGCCTGAAAAGTCACCCGCAATCAACTTGACAGATTGTGTTGGCAAAATCCAGGTATTCCCGTTTTTGGGGCTGATCAGAATCTCATAAGATTCGATGTAATCAGTTCCCTCTTCAACCTGATGCACTTGAAACAGCCATTGCGAAGCGGTGAAGTCATATTGAACTCGCATGGTCGAACAGCGTCCACGTGTGGCACTTAACCAGCCAAATTGCTCAGTGAGATAACGGGTAGTCTGCTGCCTGGATTGAGACTGTCGATTGACATGTGTAGATTCATTGGCGTAATCAATACGAGCAATCGCTGCTTGCGCTTTCTGAACATACTCATCGGTTTTCTGACGTTTACGCTGGCGAAAACCCAGACTCTCATCCTGTGGCAAATACTTCAATTCAAAGGGTAAGGCCACATTGAAAACCTGATCAAGAATACTCAAAGCCAATATCCGCGCCATCTGGGGTGGCACAGAATTACCGATCTGCTCGATGCAAACTTGTCGATTCCCAACTAACTCATAGGCATCTGGTATCGTCTGAAGACGCTTAAGTTCATTGACTGTCAGAGGACGATTATCCCAGCTGAATGGCCCTGTGTACTGTCCCCCCTGGGCCTTTATTGTCCGAACCGGGGCATCAGGATCCGCTTTGTAGAGAAAATCTGAGAACTTTGATCGCCATCCGAATACGGGTCGCGGGTGTCCCATTTTCTCGGTATAGAAACTGTAGTTCAACCCAGGTGGAATGTCTTGAAGGAGGTATCCATACTGCCCGCGCAATCCCAATGTTGCATCCGAAACATCGACTCCCTCAACAGCTGAACCTGCCGTGAAATAAGGCTCGTGATCTTCAGAATCCGGGCCGTGAGTTGGACGCGGGAAGAGATATTGTCCCTCCTGATATCCAACCACAAATATCCTTTCTCGATGTTGAGGAACGCCATAATCGGCGGCATCTAGTATTCGGTATTGAATCCAGTATCCAGCGGACTTGAATGCAGACTTGACGGCTTGCCAGGCTTCACCCTCTTGTGCGCCCATCATGCCATATACATTCTCGAAAAGGAAACCTCTGGGTCGTAAAGCAACCAAGAGTCGTACATATTCTTCAAACAATGTGCCGCGTGGATCGGATGTGCCGGGCACACCAGCTGCGCGGCGTCCCGCGGCAGAAAATGTTTGACATGGTGGGCCGCCAATAATGAAATCCACTTTTAGATCTGTTTCGGGAACATAGCTGCGAATATCCTGACAAAGGACTTTTGTTCCAGGAAGGGATGATCGATGTTTAGCATTCAACTCCAGAGTTCTAGCATATTTCTTCTCGACCTCAACCATTTGCAGACTGTGAAAACCGGCATCTGCAAAACCAATATCAAGTCCCCCCCCCCCCCGTGAACAGACTCAGCGTACTAATAGGAAGCTGATTGTGCCCGCGCAACCATTCACGAATTGCCATACCAAAACGATCCGGCCACCCAGGCCCATAGACCACATTGAGCGTACCTAATATAGATCGGAAGTACGGATCCGGTCTGCTTTTGTCGAATAAAGCATCAAACAGCGACATCTGCTGCATAGGGTCATTCTCTGCTTGCGGAGTGATCTGATTATATTCAAGATTAGCATTAGTGATGTCCATTGTACATGATTCAGAAGTTTTGTTCTACCACATTGGATGAGGTCGAAACGCCCTTTGTTGTACATTCTGACCGATTTGTGCATAATAGAAGGTAGTGGTGCTGAAGCATCAACCACCACGGCTGCTGTTGACGAACGAGTTTTGCAACCTGACCCGCCATCATGAGGCGGATGTGGAACCTGTGCCGAACAACAAAAACGGGATCATCAACCGAACCGGGGCGCTGACAGCCCTGTTGAAGTCCTATCTGGCGGTGGACATCGGGCCACCGGGTGAAAGGCACTGTAGCATCTAGGCGGATTCCGCCCAGACGCGATAATCGAGCGTTCTCAACTGAGCAAGGGACTGCCCAGCCGTGGTTGTGTATTGTTGACCACGGCTGTTTGCTTTTTGAACGAGGATGGCGAGGCGTGTCCAGAGGTGTCATCACCCGGCTGGAAGTGCAGAAACGCAGCAAAGAGCGCGTCAATGTCTATATAGACGGCGCGTTCGCGTTTGGCCTGAGCCTGATCGACGCTGCCCGTCTGAAGAAGGGACAGACGCTCAGCGATGCCGAGATCACAGCCCTCCAACGCGCCGATGAGGTCGGCAAGGCGATAGACCGGGCGGCCCGCTTCCTGGGCGTTCGTCCTCGGAGCGTGGCCGAAGTCCGGCGCAATCTGGCTGATAAAGACCTCCCGGCGGAGATCATCGAAGCGGCCATCGAGCGGCTGACGATGCTGGGGCATCTCGACGATCTGGCTTTTGCTCACTTCTGGATTCAAAACCGCAACGAGTTCAAACCGGTCAGCCGACGCGCCCTGCGGCAGGAACTCCGCCGCAAGGGGGTCGAATCGGCTGTGATCGATGCCGCGCTGGGCGAGCAGGACGAATCCGACGCCGCCTACCGCGCAGCACAGGGACAGGCGCGGCGCGTGCGTGAACGATCACGGCGCGAGTTCAAAGCCAAGCTGAGCGCGTTTCTGGCTCGGCGCGGCTTCAGCTTCAGCACAATCGACGACGTGGTCTCCCGCCTGATGGATGAACTGGAAGCGGAAGACCCGGAACGTTTTACCCGGACGGTAGATTATGAGGATTAAGCAAAATGGAAGGTGGAGCACTCGGCACGGGCCTGGTCCTGCTGGTCGATCTGGTGGTCGGCATGGCACTGGGCGCGGCGATTTTGTACTACTGGCAGAATTCGCGGGGGAATAACCGGCGACAGCAAGCCGATGCGGAGGCGAACGCGATCCTCGCCAAAGCCAACGTACAGTCCAAGAACATCCTGGTCGAATCGGAGGAGCGGGCCAGGCAGGTCCTTGAAGAGAGCGAACAGGCCACCCTGCGCCGCCGTCGTGAACTGGATAAAGAAGACGAGCGCCTTCAGCGCCGCCGCGAAGACCTGGATAAACGCCTGGAACGATTTGAACAGCGGGAGCAGCTTCAGAACAAACGTCAGAGCAAACTCGATAAGCAGCAGAACGACATGCAGAAGCTCGAATCGCAGCGGCTGGAAGAACTCCAGCGCATCGCCCAGATGACCATCGACGAGGCCAAGAAGGAACTGGTCGCCGCCGTGGAACACGAAGCCCGCAGCGATATGGCCCGGATCATCCGGCAAGTGGAGGCGGATGCCCGCGAAGAGGCCGATAACCGCGCCCGCGATGTGATCGCGCTGGCGGTGCAGCGGCTGGCTTCGGAGCACGTCAGCGAGATCGCCGTCAGCGTCGTGCCGCTGCCGAGCGACGAGATGAAGGGGCGCATCATCGGGCGAAGCGGGCGCAATATCCGCGCCTTCGAGCTGGCGACCGGCGTGGATGTGGTCGTCGATGACACCCCGGAAGCCGTGACCATCAGCAGCTTCGACCCGGTGCGGCGCGAAGTCGCCAAGCGGGCGCTCGCCAAGCTGGTGGTGGATGGGCGCATCCACCCGGCCCGCATCGAGAAGCTGGTCGAAGATGCCCAGGCCGAAGTCGAGCAGACCATCCGCGAGGAGGGCGAGCGGGCAGCCTATGAAACCGGCGTACCGGGGCTGCATCCTGAAGTCCTCAAACTGCTGGGGCGGCTGAAGTTCCGCACCAGCTACGGGCAGAACCAGCACGCCCACGCCATCGAAACCGCGCACATCGCCGGGATGATCGCTGCCGAACTGGGCGCGGATGTGAACCTGGCGAAGGCCGGTGGCCTGCTGCACGACATCGGCAAGGCCATCGACCACGAGGTGGAAGGCACGCACGCGGTCATCGGGGCAGACTTCGCCAAGCGCTACGGGGTGAACGCCCGGATCGTCAACTGCATCGCCAGCCACCACCACGAGGTCGAGCAGGAGTACGTCGAGGCCTACATCGTGGAAGCGGCCGACGCGATCAGCGGGGCGCGGCCAGGGGCGCGGCGGGAAAGCCTGGAAACCTACATCAAGCGGGTCAAGACGCTGGAAGAGATCGCCAACAGCTTCGACGGCGTGGAGGCCAGCTACGCGCTCCAGGCCGGGCGCGAAGTCCGCATCATCGTGCGGCCGGAGTCGATGGATGACCTGGCCTCGCTGCGGCTGGCGCGGGATGTGGCCCGGAAGATCGAGGAGACGATGCAGTACCCCGGCCAGATCAAGGTGCAGGTGATCCGGGAGACGCGGGCGGTCGATTACGCCAAGTAGGATTACCCTTCAGCACATTCAAGGCAGGGCAGCGATGCTCTGCCTTTTTTGTTGGGGTAGCTTTTAGCCAGACGGAAGAAGTCAATAGTTCATAGTTTATAGTTGATAGAAAAATGCGGTGGCTATTAGCTGATAGCTTATAGCTTTTAGCAAGACGAAATGCGCCACGTGATGGCGATGAGAAATGTGATAAGAATGAGAATGCGAGAATCTTGAGAATCGTCCGAAATGTCGTCCACGCCGGACGGATTGTTGCGGCAATTTCGGCAATTGCGGCAGTTGCGGAACGGCGATTCTGTGCCAGGAGGTGGAGGCGAAACAGGCGTCAGAGCGCCATTTTGTGACACATCCCCATCCGCTGGACTGAACCTCACGGGAAGAGCGCCCGGTTTTGTGGCGGAAATGGCGGCAATGGCGTCAGTGCCACCCACGCCGTTTTGTGTCAGGGAACGGGGCTTCCGGCCCGGATCACCGTCGCAAAATGCTGCAAATGCAAATCGCGCGAAAAGTTGCAAATGTTGCAAATGTTGCAAATGTTGCAGTTGCAACTCGACGATTCCTGCAAATGCAATGGGCTGCGATATTGGCAGGCAATCGGTTGTAAAGGTGCGATGGGCAGGGAGAAGGGAGTTCCTCTCCCGAACGCTCGCTGACGCTCGCTGGGAGAGGGAGTTTCCTGCCCGTAACATCACAATAGCACAAAATGAGGCGGTTAGGGTGACATTTTGGTAACTCTTTTGAGGGGAAAAGGGCGGAGGCTCAAGCCTCCGGCAATGTGAAAAAGCCTGCTGAAGGGCAGGGGTTAGGGGTTAGGGATTGGGGATTGGGGATTAGGGAAGACAGAGCGATCTGGCGGGGCAGGCAGGGATCAGGGTTTAGGGCATAGCTCACAAGTTAAGGTTTGGGAACGGCTGTCAAGACGAAAAAAGCGGGCAATTTGTCACTTTCTGGTGATCTTTGGCAGTTTTCTGACCCACTTTGCTTTGCTTCCGGGAGATTCTTGATCGACCAGACCCCGATTCTGCGGTCAAAATCATCGGAAATTCCCCTTGATTCTTCCCTCAAATCCTTAACTTGTGAGCAAATGGGTTTAGGGAA
>JAEUQZ010000002.1 GCA_016788965.1 Anaerolineae bacterium
GGTGCAACTTCCGACGAAGACGACATCTACGGGCTTGCCGAGCAGTTTCTGACCCGGCTCCAGGGCCATGTACCTGAGAGCTTTGTCGAGGGCCATCTTCTGGCTGGCGTCGGCGAGTTTGTCCGGGTCGGGCACATGGGCGGTGATGGGCATTCCCATGCCTGGGTTGGTTCCATAGGTAATCATGGGGACGAGTTCATCGGCGTTGAGCGTGACCTCAGCGTCGAACCTCGCGCCGTCGTCCGAGGGAAGCTGTCGCCAATCCGCTACAGCGCGATCCCAGGCTTCGCCTTTGGGAGCATAGGGACGGCCGGCGATGTACTGGACGGTGGTGTCATCCGGCGCGACCATGCCGGCACGGGCGCCACCTTCAATGGACATGTTGCAGATGGTCATGCGGCCTTCCATGCTCAGGCCGCGGATGGCCTCGCCCATGTATTCCAGGACGTAGCCAGTGCCACCGCCGACGCCGATCTTGGCAATGATCGCCAGGATGATGTCTTTGGCCGAGACGCCGCTGCTCAGGCGGCCATTCACCTTGATCGCCATGGTCTTCGGGCTGCTTTGCAGCAGGCATTGGGTCGCCAGCACGTGGGCGACTTCGCTGGTTCCGATGCCGAAGGCGAGCGCACCGAACGCACCGTGGGTGCTGGTGTGGCTGTCGCCGCAGACGATGGTCATGCCCGGCTGGGTGAAGCCTTGCTCCGGGCCAATGACATGGACAATACCCTGATTGGAAGTTCCCAGATCGTAAAGGGGAATGCCGAAATCGGCGCAGTTCTTCCGCATCACGTCAAGCTGGGCGGCGGCCATCGTATCGGTCACGGGGATGATGCCCAGGGCATTGCGCGGCGTGGTGGGCGTGCTGTGATCCATGGTGGCGAGGGTGCGGTCAGGACGGCGGACTTTCAGGCCTTCCTGTCGAAGCTGGGCAAAAGCCTGCGGCGAGGTGACTTCATGCACCAGATGCAGGTCGATATAGAGTACGGCCGGGGTATCCGGGGTCTGCGGGCGCACCAGATGGTTCTGCCAGACCTTCTCGAACAAGGTACGTGGGGTCGGGTTGTTTACACTCATGCTGACTCAATCTCACACTCAGTTGAACTCAGGACAACAAACAGCTAAAAGTATCATCCGTTGATCGACGGGTGATGACACCCGTCAAAACGGCGGCTACTTCTCGGCGTGCTGCACGGTGACGGTCGAAACCTCGCCTTCGGGTTTCTGCCCGGCCAGCCCCATGACCGCAACCATGCGGTTGACGGCGGCGAGGTAGGCTTTGACGGAAGCCACGACAATATCGCTGTCTGCGCCATAGCCGCCGAAGGAACGCTTCTCATCGTCAGCGGGCGAAATCCGCACCGTCACTTCGCCGAGGGCGTCGATGCCTTCGGTGACGCTGTGGACGCTGTACTCGATGAGCGTATTGGGCGCTTTGACGATGGCGTCAATGGCCTTATAGCTGGCATCCACCGGGCCACGTCCAACGGCGGCATGGACGAACTCGTCGCCCGCGATGCTCCGCATCTTGACGGTGGCGGTGGGCATGCCCATTGTACCGCAAGTGACCTGGATGTCCGAGAGGCTGAAAAGCTCTTCCGGGCCGTGAAATTCGTCGGCGATCAGGGCTTCCAGGTCGGCATCGGTGACGGTTTTCTTGGCATCGGCCAATTCCTTGAAGCGCATGAAGACCTGGTTGAGGGCATCGCCCTCGATCTTGAAGCCCATCTCCTGCAAGCGCACTTTCAGGGCATGACGGCCGCTGTGCTTGCCGAGTACCAGACGGCTCTGATGCAGGCCGACGGTCTCCGGGGTCATGATCTCGAAGGTGCTGGCGTGCTTGAGCATCCCATCCTGATGGATGCCGGCCTCATGGGCGAAGGCGTTAGCGCCGACGATGGCTTTGTTGGGCTGGACGTTCATCCCGGTGTAGTTGCTGACCAGACGGCTGGTCTTCATGATCTCGCGGGTATTGATGTTCGTCCGCAAGGTGTAGTACTTGGAGCGCGTGTGCAGCGCCATGACGACTTCTTCCAGGCTGGTATTGCCGGCGCGTTCGCCGATGCCGTTGATGGTCACTTCAACCTGGCGCGCGCCAGCCAGGACACCGGAGAGGGTGTTGGCCGTCGCCAGACCCAGGTCATTATGGCAGTGTACCGACCAGATAATGCCGCTGTTGGGACCCGCGCCGGGGGTTTCGGCAATGAGGTTGCCGATGAACTCGCCCCACTCGACCGGGGTGGCATAGCCGACGGTATCGGGGATGTTCAAGGTGGTCGCGCCAGATTCGATGGCGGCGGCGCAGGCTTCGACGAGGAACTGCGGATCGGCGCGGGCTGCGTCCATCGGGCTGAACTCGACATCGGCACACAGGCTGCGGGCCAGTTTGACCGCTTTGCGGACGATTTCCAACGCCTGTTCATGCGTGATGTTGGAGATGTACTTGAGGTGAATATCGGACATGCCCAGAAAGGTGTGGATACGCGGTTTGGCGGCATCCTTGACGCCTTCCCAGCAAGTAAGGATGTCTTTTTCGACGGCGCGGGCGAGGCCGCAGATGGTCGGGCCATTGGCCGTCCCGACTTCACGGGCGATGCGCTGAACAGCGGCAAGATCATCAGGCGAGGCGGCGGGGAAACCGGCTTCGATGATGTCCACACCGAGGTGCGCCAACTGGCGAGCAATTTCAAGCTTCTCGGCGCTGGTCAGGGTCGCGCCGGGACTCTGTTCGCCGTCCCGCAGAGTGGTATCGAAAACTCGAACCAGTGTGTTATCAACGCCTGTGGACATAACCTGATGATCCTTTCCTCTCACTGGTCGCCAAACCGGTAGTCGTCTATATCGGCGACCGGTTCGTAGCCAATTTCCTGATAGATGTGATTCGATGTCGGATTGCCGAGGTCGGTGAACAAGAAACAGTATTCGCGTCCCTGGTTCAGCAATTCCTGACTGAGCGCCGCGACACACGCGCCCGCATAGCCCTTGCGCCGATGCTCCGGCGGCGTGTAAACGGGGCCAACGCGGATGCCATGTGGGGTCGGGCCTGTGTATCCGGCCATCGAAACGGGAGTATCGTCTGTCACCCAGAAGTACAGACCGCGCATGTCGGGCTGGGCTGTCAGGTAGCGGTTTGTGATCTGTTCGGCTTGCTCAGTCGAAATGGGCGTCAGCGCATCGGCATGAAACCCCATGATCCAGTCGGTGATGAGCGCACGGTCGTCGGACTCCATCGGGCGCACTTCGCCGGGCACAGCGGCATGCAGCGATTTGACCTGTACCAACTGATAGACTCGCTGGGCCATGTTGAGTTGAGCCGGCTGCCCCGATACCGCCGTCCAGCAGCGAGCAAAGTGGTCTGCCAGCCAGTTCGGAACATGAGCGCCCGGCAATGCTCCATAGAGCTTATAAACATCCTCAGCGATCAAGTTGAGCGCCGCCGGATGGGATGTATCCGACACGACCAGGCGATGCGGCGGCGTTCGCAGCGCGGCGGCGATCACTGCGCCGCCGTCTTCGACGTAAGCCAGGTAGGGCGGTTCGGGATACTCGTTCGTTCGGATCAATGTGGCGCAGAGTCCGAGCATGAGGCAGTGCAGCGCCTCCCGCTTGAGCAGGAAAGGCTGCACACGCTCGGAGAAAACGCTCGCATCATCCAGACGAACGAGTTTCATCACTGCACCAATCCGGCTTAGGATTCCTGCTTGATGCGCTTGGCATTCAAGAAGGGCATCATATCGCGCAACTGCTCGCCGACCTGCTCGATAAGCAGGTCGTGTTCATGCTTGCGGCGTGGGGTAAAGTTCGGGCGGCCGACCTTGTTTTCGTGGATCCATTCACGGGCGAAGGTTCCATCCTGGATGCGATGCAGCACGCCCTGAAGTTCTTCCTTGACCATTCCCTCGATCTGATCGCCGACGACATAGCCGCCATACTCGGCGGTGTCGCTGACGCTGTACCACATGTAGCTCAGCCCGCCCTGATAGAGCAGGTCAACGATGAGCTTGAGTTCGTGCAGACACTCGAAGTAAGCGACTTCCGGCTGATAACCGGCTTTGACAAGGGTTTCAAAGGCCGCGCGGATCAAGGCGGTCACGCCGCCACAGAGGATGACCTGTTCGCCGAACAGATCGGTTTCAGTCTCTTCCTTGAAGGTCGTTTCGATCACGCCGGCGCGGGTGCAGCCAATGGCTTTGGCGTAGGCCAGACCGAGGGCTTTAGCGCGGCCGGTGGCATCCTGATGGACGGCCAACAGGCCGGGCGTGCCGGCGCCTTCTTTGAAGACTTCACGGACGCGATGGCCGGGGGCCTTGGGCGCGACCATGGTGACATCGACGCTGGCCGGGGGCTTGATTTCGCCAAAGTGGATGTTGAAGCCGTGGGCAAACATCAACATGCTGCCGGGCTTGAGGTTGGGACCGATGTCCTGGGCATAGACCTCGGCCTGCTTGGTATCCGGGATCAGCACCATGACGACATCGGCCTGGCGGGTGGCGTCGGCGACCGAGAGGACTTCAAGGCCATCGGCGCGAGCTTTGTCCGCGCTCTTGCTGCCCGGGTGCAGGCCAACAACGACCTTCATGCCGCTGTCTTTGGCGTTCAGGGCGTGGGCGTGTCCCTGGCTGCCATAGCCGATCACGGCGATGGTCTTGCCATTCAGCAGCGAAAGATCCGCATCTTTGTCGTAGTAAAGCGTTGCCATTGAGTTGGTTCACTCCAATAGTAGGGCGCGGTCTAGTCTGCGCCGCAGTAAAACCTGTCAGACTGCATCAGATGGGGCACGCTTTGATGAGCGCCCCACGTAGCGAGAAACGATAATCGGCCTGAACATCCATCTCGGCGCGGACTTCGAGCGGAGCGCCATCGAAGAGCGCTTGGATGATGGCGACATTGGCCGCGGGAGTCGCCATCCGTTTCACCCAGGACTGGAAGTCCAGTGGAGGTTTCCAGGTGAACAACACCTCTGATCGGAAACCCGCCTGGGCGAGCATGGCCTCCCACTGGGCGACGGTGTGATCACGGACATGGGATGGATCGCGCAGGAGTTCGACGGTTTGCAGGAAGGTATCCAGCGCGGGTTCATCGGGCGACACGATGTCGCTCAGGAGAAATGCTCCACCGGGTTTCAGCACGCGGCGGAATTCCTGAAGCGCCAGCAGTGGATGCGGCCAGTGATGGGCACTGTAGCGAGATACTACCCCATCGAAAGAGTCCGGCTCGAACGGCAGATGCTCGACATCGCCGCGCTGAGTCACCACGTTGGCGCAGCCACGCTCGGCGGCAAGCTGCTCGACCTGACGCAGCATCGGCTCGGTCAGATCGTAGGCAACGACTGCCTGTACGAAAGGCGCGACCGCCATGGCGGTATGTCCCGCGCCGCAGCCGGCATCGAGGACACGAGCGGCATTCATGCGCTGGACTTCGCGAGCAAGGCGCTGCAAGTCCTCACCGGCCGCATGAACGGCGCTGGCGCGATACTGCTCGGCGACTTGCCCAAACTGCTGCTGCACCGCAGCCTTTACATCCTGCATCGAAACCACTCACCATTCCTCACGGCCTGTCCTCCACTCCGAGAACGGGCCAATCTGCCGAGATTCGAGGATCCGCTAGACGCCGTAGACCTGATAGCCATTCGGACTGGCTTCCTGGAGAGCAACATTGGGTTCATAGTCGCTGTCCAGAATGCGAATGCCGCGCCCCATCGCCACGACGCCCGTCCGCACCATTTCCAGGATGCCAATCGGCTCCAGTTCGCGGATGAGCGATTCGACGATATCTTCCTGAGCGGCGATCTCCAGGATGGCGACCTTTGGCCCAATATCGACAATGCGGGCGGGATAGCGGTCACAGATGAGGGTGACGCTGTTGCGGGACTCCACGTCGTCGGTACGCACTTTGATGAGCGCCAGGTCGCGGCTGACGTTGGGTTCTTCCGACACCAACCGCACATCCATGACATTGACGAGTTTGAGCAGGTTGGCGGCGATCCGGCGGCCATTGCCCTTCTCGGCATCCACGACCATGGTCATGCGAGAGATATGGGGGTTGTGGGTGCGTCCGACAGTCAAGCTGTCGATGTTGAAGTTGCGGCGGCGGAGCATACTGACCACGCGGTTCAGCACGCCGGGCTTGTTCTCTACCAATGCGACGAGTATCTGTTTGTTCACCTGAGTCATGACTATTCCTCACCGGGTTTGGGGCGGCGCAGCATGGCATGGAGGTCTGCGCCCGCGGGAACCATTGGGTAAACGATCTCTTCCTTCTCGATGACGTATTCGATCAGCACCGGGCCTTCGTGGCTGCGGGCGAACTTCACCGACTCTTCGATCTGGTCGCGGTGAGTCACGCGCATGGCCGGAATGTCATAGGCTTCGGCGAGTTTGACGAAATCCGGGTTGAACATGGGGGTCGCCTGATAACGCTCTTCGTAGAAGAACTCCTGCCATTGGCGCACCATGCCCAGGAAGGCGTTATTGAGAATGGCGATATTGACTTTGACGTTTTCCTGCTTGGCCGTTGCCAATTCGCACAGGGTCATCTGGAAGCCGCCATCGCCAACGACAGCCCAGACTTCTTCGTCAGGGCGACCGAATTTGGCGCCGATGGCTGCCGGAAGGCCAAAGCCCATTGTCCCCAGGCCGCCGCTGGTAATCATAGTCATGGGGCGCTGGTGGGGATAATACTGGGCTTCGAGCATCTGGTGCTGGCCGACATCGCTGACGGTGATGGATTCGCCGCCGGTGTGCTTCCAGAGTTCGTTGATGACCTGCGCTCCCAGCAGTGTGTCTCCGGTGGAATGGTGCAGAATATCGCGCTCGTCGCCGTCTTCCTGCCACTCGCGAATTTGCCCAACCCACTCCCTGTGTTCCTGCTGCTGAACGCCCGGCAGGATTTGAGAGAGAACGGCGCGGAGATCGCCCGCGATGCCGACATCGACGCGGACGTTCTTGTTGATCTCCGACGGGTCAATATCGACATGAATCTTCTTGGAGTTCGGTGAATAGGTTTTCAGGTTGCCCGTCACGCGATCATCGAAGCGCATCCCCAAAGCGATGAGCAGGTCGGCTTCCTGGATGGCAAAGTTGCAGGCAGCCGCGCCGTGCATACCCATCATGCCGACGGTCAGCGGATGGCTTTCCGGGAGCGCACCTTTGCCGAGCAGAGTCAAGGTGACGGGAATCTGGGCGCGTTCGGCCAGTTCGCGGAGTTCCTGAGAGGCTCCCGACATCATGATCCCGTGGCCGGCCAGGATGACCGGGCGCTTGGCATTCTGGATCAGTTCCAACGCCTGAGCAACCTGCTCATCCGAGGCCTTGCTGGGCGGGCGATAACCGCGCATGACGATCTCGCCTTCAGGATAGACGAACTCGGTTTTTTCGTTCTGCACATCCTTGGGGATGTCGATCAGCACCGGCCCTGGACGCCCAGTGCGGGCGATGTGAAAGGCTTCCTTGACGATATAGGCCAGTTCGCGGACATCCGAGACCAGGTAGTTGTGCTTGGTGACCGGAATGGTGATACCGGTGATGTCGATTTCCTGGAAGGCATCGGAACCAATCGCGCCACGCGGAACCTGCCCGGTGATGCAGACAATCGGGGACGAGTCCATCATGGCTGTGCCGATCCCGGTGACGAGGTTGGTCGCGCCGGGGCCGCTGGTGGCGATGGCGACGCCGACCCGGCCAGTGGCACGCGCGTAACCATCGGCCATGTGAGAAGCGCCCTGCTCATGGCGCACCAGCACATGGCGAATCTGAGGATACTTGGTCATGGCGTCGTAGGTCGGCAAGATCGCGCCGCCTGGATAGCCAAACATCACGTCCACGCCTTCGCGAAGAAGGCATTCCATGACAATTTCAGCGCCCGTCAATAACATTGAAACCTCTCCTTGATTGTTCTCTGCCGAGATGATCGGCCACTGTGCTGATGATTCAATCTCCCGAAACGGGCTGAGCCTGATGTACCTGGGTCAACCAGTTGTGACGGTCGGGAGCCTGACCGGAGGTGATGGCGAAAAACTGCTCTTGCACGGCCTGAGTGATGGGGCCACGTTTGCCAGCGCCGACCTTGATGCGATCCACTGAACGCACCGGAGTGATCTCGGCGGCTGTGCCGGTCATGAAGATTTCGTCGGCGATATAGAGCATATCGCGCGAGAGGGACTCATATCGAACGGGGTAGCCCAGATCGGACAGGAGCGTAATGACCGTATCGCGGGTGATGCCCATCAGGATGGAAGAGCCTATGCCGGGGGTATAGACCACGCCGTTGAGGATCACGAAGATGTTCTCGCCCGCGCCTTCACTGACGTTGCCATAGATATCCAAAGCGATGCCTTCGTTGAAGCCATTATCGTGGGCTTCCATGGTGATGAACTGGCTGTTGACGTACTGGCCGCCGATCTTCGCCAGTGATGAGTACGTATCTGGCGCGATGCGACGCCAGGAACTCACCTGCACATCGACGCCCTGCTCGATGGCTTCCGCGCCGAGGTAGCGGCCCCACTCCATCGTAATGATGACCAGTTCGGTAGGATTCTGACGGCCTTCCACGCCGAGCTTGTTAGCCCCACGATAGAGCAGCGGACGAATGTAACAGGCGTCGTGGCCGTTCTTACGCACGGTCGAGAGAATGGCTTCGTTGATCTGCTCAGCGGTATAGGGTACATCGACGCGGGCGATCTTGGCGGAGTTCAGCAGACGCTGGGTGTGCGGTTGGAGCCGGAACACGGCCGGCCCCTGAGGTGTTGCATAGGCACGAACCCCCTCAAAAACACTCGACCCATAGTGCAGGGCGTGGGCCGTGACATGGACGGTCGCGTTTTCCCAGGCTACAAACTCGCCATTCTTCCAGATGAATTCAGCAGGCATGTGGTCTTTTCTCCAGTTCCTTAAATAAAAACGCTTTCCGGGGTTTGCGCGATGGAATTTCCCTGGAAAGCGTTTGATGCACGGCGTGTGACGGCTGCCACATGGGTTGACTGGCAGCGGAGTGCGATTGATGGCGCATGGCAGTCGCACAGGGAGAACTTCCCCGCTTGGAGGTGGCTGTTGGGACTGATTGTGCAGAGCGACCGGCCATGATGATCCTTCAATCCTGTTCGGAAACGAAAAGCCCCCGGCTTGGGGGCTTTTGTGTTTCTGGTATCTTGCAGACTAGCTGTTCGCGCCCAAGCCGATTAGAACTCGTTCTTAAGGACGAGTACGATGAGGCTAATAAGGCTAATCAGGGCAGAATTCAGCTTGGACATCGCTCTCTCGTTGAGCCTCTCTCGATTCATACGCCCAATAGGTTAACGAGCTTCCCTCAAGTTGTCAACCATTTGGGCAACAAATCCTCAAGGTTCGCCAGATTCGTTCAAGTTGACCAGCGGCGTTTGTGCGGGATGCACATCTGGATGATCGTCCATCCAACGATGGGCGGCTTCAAGCTGGGCGCGGACGGCATCCGGGGCTGTGCCACCAGTGGCGCGGCGCTGGGATACGGACGACTCGAAGTTGAAGACCTGGGCGACATCGGCCTCGAAGAGGTCGGAGACGGAACGCAACACTTCCAGCGGGAGGCGCGACAGGGCACTCCCCTGCTCGGCCGCGAGGCGCACCAACTGGCCGACGGCGTGATGGGCCTGACGGAACGGAAGACCACGCCGCACCAAGTAGTCGGCGAGATCGGTCGCCAGCAGGTCTTCGCCCAATGCGGCACGCATCCGGTCGGCATTCAGGCGCAGGGTACGGATGATGGCTGTGACCACGGGAAGCAGGCGCGTGAGGGTATCGAACGAGTCGAAGAGCGCCTCCTTGTCTTCCTGCAAATCCTTGTTGTAGGCGGTGGGCAGCCCTTTGAGGGTGGTCAGCAAACCGGTCAGATTGCCGATCAAGCGGCCTGCCTTGCCGCGCGCGAGTTCCATCGGATCGGCATTGCGCTTCTGGGGCATGAGGCTGGAGCCGGTGCTATAGCGGTCGTTCAGGGTGATATAGCCGAACTGCGGGTTGCTGTAGAGGACAATATCCTCGCCGAGGCGACTCAGATGGGTTCCGAGCAGTGCCATCACGAAGAGGGACTCGGCCACGAAATCGCGGTCACTGACGGCATCAAGGCTGTTCTGGGTCACGCTGGTCAGGCCGAGGTCATGAGCCAACTGGTCACGATCCACGGCAAAGGGCGTCCCAGCCAACGCGCCGGCTCCCAACGGAGATACCGCCGCACGGCGGTGGGCATCGGCCAGGCGGTCGCGGTCACGGGCCAGCATCCAGAAGAAGCTCAGGAGCCAATGGGCGGCGGTGATCGGTTGGGCGGGCTGCAAGTGGGTATAGCCGGGCATGAGGGTCAAGATGTGCTGCTCGGCCTGAGCGATGAGCGCCGACTGCAAAGCCGCGATGCGCCCGTCCAATTCGGCGAGCGCATCGAGCGTCCAAAGGCGGAAATCGGTCGCCACCTGGTCGTTGCGGCTGCGACCGGTATGGAGTTTGCCGCCGACCGAACCGACCAACTCGGTCAGGCGGCGCTCGACGGCGGTGTGAATGTCCTCATCGGCAGGCTGAAGCGCGAACGTCCCGGACTCGAATTCGGCCAGGACAGAACGCAGCCCCTTGACCAACACCTCAGCTTCAGCCGCGGTGATGATGCCCGCACGGGCTATGGCCTGGGCATAGGCGATGCTGCCGGCAATGTCCTGGCGGAACATGTGGCGGTCGAAGCCAATGCTGTCGTTGAGGGCACGCAGATCATCATCGGTCGGTTCGGAAAAGCGGCCACCCCATAAGGTCATGAAAATGCCTCGCTCATTTGCGGAAACGGCTTTGGCCGTCCCGGCTGATTTCCAACGAGGCTTCGACGCGCATGGGGAGACCGAACAACTGAATGAAGCCTTCGGCGTCTTTCTGGTTGTAGACGTTCTCTTCGCCGAAGGAGGCGTAGTCCTGGCGATAGAGGCTGTATTCACTCCGGCGGCCGGCCACGATGATGTTGCCCTTATAGAGTTTGAGGCGGACGAGGCCGGTCACGCGCTGTTGGGTGACATTTACAAAGGCATCCAGGGCTTCGCGGAGGCGCGTGTACCACTGGCCGTTGTAAACCAGTTCGGCATATTTGATGGCGATCTGATCTTTGTATTGAAGCGACTGCTTGTCGAGGCAGATGGCTTCCAGCAGTTGGTGGGCACGGCGGAGGATGGTTCCGCCGGGGGTTTCATAGACGCCGTGGCTCTTCATGCCGACGAGACGGTTCTCGACGACATCGACGCGACCAATCCCATGACGCGCGCCAATCTGGTTGATGCGGGTGAAGAGTTCTAATGGAGGCAGGCTTTCACCGTCGAGGCTGACGGGCGTGCCCTGCTCGAAGCCGATCTCGATGATCTGGGGTTCATCCGGGGCGGCCTGCGGGCTGACGCTGAGCTGATACATATCCTCTTCCGGCTCGTTCCAGGGGTCTTCGAGGAGGCCGCCTTCATGGCTGAGATGGAAGAGATTGCGGTCGCGGCTGTAAATCTTCTTCTCGGTGGCGGTCACGGGAACGTTGAACTCGGCGGCGTAGGCGAGAGCATCTTCGCGGCTGCGGATTTCCCATTCGCGCCAGGGAGCTACGACCTTGAGTTTGGGGTTGAGGGCCATGACGGTCAGCTCGAAGCGCACCTGATCGTTGCCCTTGCCGGTAGCACCGTGAGCGACCGCATCCGCGCCTTCAATCTCGGCGACATCGACAAGGTGCTTGGCGATGAGCGGACGGGCGAAGGATGTACCGAGCAGGTAATCTCGCTCGTAGATGGCTCCAGCCCGGAGGGTCGGAAAGACGAAATCGACCAAGAATTCCTCACGGAGGTCGCGGACGTAGAGTTTGCTGGCTCCAGACTGAATGGCCTTGGATTCGAGGCCGTAGAGTTCCTCTTCCTGCCCCAGGTCGGCACAGAAGCAGATGACTTCAGCGCCTTTGTAGTTGTTCCGCAGCCAGGGGACGATCACGGATGTATCCAATCCCCCGCTGTAGGCCAAGACGATCTTCTTAAGGTTGGGCCTGTCCGCCATTGGTGGTTTCCCTTATCGGTTCAATGAAAAAGCCTCGACACGACGCCGAGGCTGATCTCGCTGGTTGAGTCCGGCTGTCCCTGAGAAGGATAACCCGGCGGATTCAAGTCCGCAACGGCCAGTTAATACGAGGTGATAGTTTATGGTTGGAAGTTAATAGAGGGGAAAGGTGGGCACAGCGGCGCTGCGCCCACCGACTACAGATGCCAAAGCGAATCAAGTCGAGGCGGGGCGGAGCAGTTGGGCGTCTTCTTCGTCAGCGACGCGGATGCCTTCCTGGACATTCACGCGGGTGAGGAGAAGGCCGCCCACGATGAAGAACAGGATCAAGCTGAGGATGGCGGGACGACTGCTGCCGAGCAGCGTTCCGGCAGCAGCAAACAAGAGCGGGCCGAAAATGGCCGAGAACTTCTCCATCACACCGAAAAGACCGAAGAACTCACCGCTCTTGGTCGATGGTGACATGGCGGCGTAAAGGCTGCGGCTGAGCGCCTGACTGCCCCCCTGAACGATGGCGACCATCCAGGCGAGGAACCAGTATTCGACAGTACTGTTGAGGAAGAAGCCCCAGACGGCGATGACCGAGTAGACGGTCAAGGCGAGGAAAATGGCGCGTTTGGTATTCAGGCTGGCCGCGAGACGGCTGAAGAGGGGTTTGCCGAACAAGAACGCAAAGATGCCACCGACGATCTGGACGGCGAACAACATGCCGATGATAAGCGGCAGGCTGCTCTGGCGGATGGGCGGGAGGACACGGGCCTGAGCTACTGCCAATACTGTCCCGGTGCTGGCGTCGTTCTTCTCGCCCGTGTTCACCAACGACAGGGTGTATTCGCCAGGCTCGTCGGCCTGGAAGGTTTCGGTCTCGCCAAAACGGGATGTGGGGTAATACGCATCGAGGCGCACAGGCTCATCGCCATCCATGAGCGGTTGGCCGTTCAGTTTAACTGCCCAGATGCCGTGATCCGGCCCGACGCTGTAGGTGATTTCGACCTGCTGGCCGTTGAAGGGAAAGTCCAGGCGCGCGCCCGATTCAGATGTGATGGAGTAAGTGGCATCCTGAGCGGCATCCAACTGCTGCGCCGGGATGACCGCGGTAGACCAGTTTCCGGTCGCGGTGAATCCTGGGCCGACGACGAGATAGGTTCCTTCGCCGGAGGCCGTGGCGGTGGAGAGGAAGGGTTCGCTGGGCGCACCTGAAATCGACTTCGGCAGCGCGCCAGAGGCGACAATGCCAACCAACGGCAGCGCGACCAGATTGAAGAGGATGAAGGCAAGGTAGATGGGACGGCGCTTCTCTTCCTGGTTGGGTAGGCGGCCAAAGATCAGGCTGAAAGGGATGCCAACGAACTGCACCAGCATGAGGGCAAGAAGAAGTTCAACTGTGCCAAAGCCGAGTTCGGCGCCGTAAATGGCGGCTACGCCGATGATGGTTCCGATGGCGTCGTTGTAGATGAGGAAGGCCAGCAAGAACTTGAAGAGTTCACGGTAACGCTGAATGTCGCGGAGGGTATCCCGAAGACGGCGGAAGCTGACGCCGATGACGGTCTCGCCCTTCTTGAGGACGGCGGTAGCGGACTGTGGTTCGGGAACAGTACGGAAGAGCGGGATAGAAAAGACGGCCCACCAGATGGCAACCGTGACGAAAGACCAGCGAGCGCCCCATTCCCCGCCCATGACCTGGATCATGATGATGTTGATGACCAGCAGGAGACCGCCACCGAGGTAGCCCATGGCGTAGCCCCGCGCGGAAACTGAGTCCTGATCGGCGGGGCGGGCGACATGCGGCAGGAGCGAGTCGTAGAAAGAGATCGCGCCGTTCAGACCGATGCGTCCCAGAATGGCGAGGACGGATGCCAACAGCCAATCGCCTGTGCCGACCAGTACGAGGAGCGCGGTCACGACGACGCCGAGGCCGGTGAAAATCGCCAGGAAACGTTTCTTGCCGCGCACGATGTCCGAGACAGTGCCGAGGACGGGAGAAAGGATGGCTGCGATGAAAAGGGAGATGCTCAGTCCGATGCTCCAGTAGGAGGTAGCGACGGCGCGGCTGGGCAGGGTCGCGCCAGCGACAGCACTGTAATAGGTGGGCAGGACAGCGGCCATGATGGTGGTCACGAAGGCGGAATTGGCCCAGTCATAGAGAGTCCAGGCCCGGATACGGCGTCTATATTCGGCGTCATCGATGCGGTCGAAGTGGGCGCTGGCTGCGGTCATGATGCGTTCCCCTTGAAGTGTGTGCGAGTTTGACCTACTCCACCGACGGATTCGATCATAACGAAAAGCATGGCAAAGCGCCGTGAATTGGTGGGATTTAACAGGAGGTTAACGCCGCAGCGAGAATGATAGCGCGGCTCAGCAGTGCGGCGTTACACTGACTAGTTGTAACAGGTGGCAATCATCGAGGACGATTCCGGGTACGCAACAACTTGCTCGGAATAGCCAGGGAGGGTCTTGATGC
The DNA here is from genome assembly GCA_016788965.1 of Anaerolineae bacterium. GTDB lineage: Bacteria > Chloroflexota > Anaerolineae > Aggregatilineales > Phototrophicaceae > CFX2. The sequence continues at coordinate 14,482 of JAEUQZ010000002.1, forward strand.
AGACCCAGACTCCTGAACATCAACGCCTTGCGGACTCAGAAACGCGAAAAGCGGATTGGAAGCTGTGGGGGCCATACCTGGCCGAACGGGCATGGGGAACGGTGCGCGAGGATTACAGCGCGAATGGCGATGCCTGGAACAGCTTCCCGCACGATCACGCACGCAGTCGGGCATACCGTTGGAACGAAGACGGGCTGGGCGGGTTCTGCAACCGTCACCAGAATTTGTGTCTGGCGGTGGGGTTGTGGAACGAGCACGACGCGATCCTGAAAGAGCGGTTGTTCGGGCTGACGAACGCCGAGGGCAATCACGGGGAGGATGTGAAGGAGTATTACTTCTACCTGGATGGGACGCCGACCCATTCCTATATGAAGATGCTCTATAAGTACCCCCAGGTGGCTTTTCCCTACGGCGCATTGGTGCATCATGGGCGAGGCCGAGATGCGCCCGAACTGGAACTGATCGATGCGATCCCGCAAGCCTGGGCGGAGAACCGCTACTTCGATGTGTTCATTGAATATGCGAAAGCGGGCGAGAACGATGTGTTCTGCCGCATCTCGGCGGTCAACCGAGCAAGCTCCCCTGCCCCGCTGCATATCCTGCCGCACGTCTGGTTCCGCAATACGTGGTCGTGGGGATACTCGGCGGAGCGGCCATCGCTGCGAGCGGCTGGGCTGAACTGCATCGAAGTTCGGGAACGGCATATCGGCGCGTACTGGTGGTATGTGGATGCCGACGGTATACCGCCCGCGCTGCTCTTCACCGAGAACGACACCAACACCGAGCGGCTGTATCAATGGCCGAATGGCAGCCCGTATGTGAAAGATGGGATTCACGAGACGGTCGTGCTGGGACAAGCCGGGCGAGTCAATCCGCAGAGGGCAGGCACGAAAGCCGCAGCGCACTTCTACAAGATGATGCAGCCGGGCGAGTCGTTCGTGGTTGTGACGCGGCTGGCGAACCAGGCCATCGAGCGGCCGTTCGCGGATGCGGACAGTGTGTTCGCGCAGCGGATCAGCGAGGCCGAGACGTTTTATCGCAGCATTCAGCCGCAGACCATGGATGAGGACGCGCGGCGGGTGCAGCGGCAGGCCTGGGCGGGTCTGCTATGGAACAAGCAGTTCTATCATTACAGCGTGGAATTGTGGCTGAATGGCGATCCAGCCCAACCGCCGCCGGATGAGTCCCGGCTCCAGAGCCGGAATGCACGCTGGACGCATCTGTACAACCTGGATGTGCTGTCGATGCCGGACAAGTGGGAGTATCCGTGGTATGCGGCCTGGGACCTGGCGTTTCACTGCCTGCCGATTGCGATGATCGACCCGGAGTGGGCCAAGCGGCAGATCATCCTGCTGCTGCGGGAATGGTATATGCATCCGAACGGGCAAATCCCCGCGTATGAATGGGCGTTCGGGGATGTGAATCCACCTGTTCATGCGTGGGCGGCGTGGCGGGTCTACAAGATCGCGCGGAATGTAACCGGACAGGCGGACACGGGCTTTCTGGAGCAGGCCTTCCACAAACTGCTGCTGAACTTCACCTGGTGGGTCAACCGGAAAGACGCGGAAGGAAACAACGTCTTCCAGGGTGGATTCCTGGGGCTGGACAATATCGGCATCTTCGACCGGAGCGCCCCACTGCCCGCAGGAGCCTGGATTCAGCAGGCAGATGGCACGGCGTGGATGGGGATGTACTGCCTGAATATGCTGGCAATCGCGCTGGAACTGGCGCGGACTAAACCTGCGTATGAGGATGTGGCGACCAAGTTTTTCGAGCATTTCATCTATATCGCCAACGCGATGCAAGATTTATGCGGAGATGCAGGGTTGTGGGACGAGCGGGACGGGTTCTTCTACGACAGCCTGAAGTTCCCGGACGGGCGGCGGATTCCGCTGAAGATTCGGTCGTTTGTGGGATTGATTCCGTTGTTCGCGGTGGAAACGCTGGAAGCCGATTTGCTGAAAAAGCTGCCGCACTTCGCGCGGCGGATGGAGTGGTTCATCCGCTACCGACCACAGTTGGTGAAACGGATCAGTTCGCTGGCGGAGCCAGGAGAGCATAGCCGGCGGCTGCTGTCGATCCTGAGCCAGGAGCAGTTGGAGCGGATTTTGAAGCGGATGCTCGATCCGGGAGAGTTTCTCTCGGAGTATGGGCTGCGCTCGGTATCGAGGCATCATGCTGAGCATCCTTATCAATGGCACATGAATGGGGAGACGCTGCGGTTGAATTACGAACCGGGGGAATCATCAAGTGGGCTGTTCGGGGGCAACTCGAACTGGCGCGGGCCGATCTGGTTCCCGACGAATTACCTGATGGTCGAATCGCTGCAAAAGTACCATCACTACTATGGGGATAGGCTTCAGGTGGCGCTGCCAGCCAATGGGGGTGAAGCCCACACTCTGCATGGAGTCGCGCAGGCGCTCACGCAGCGGTTGGAGCGAATTTTCCTGCGAGACGAATCCGGCAGGCGGGCTGTGTTTGGCGAGACAGCGCTATTCCAGCATGATCCGCACTGGCAAGACTACATCCCGTTCTACGAATACTTTCACGGAGATGATGGGCACGGGCTGGGAGCCAGCCATCAGACCGGGTGGACGGCACTGATCGCCAAGCTGCTGCAACAACATTCGGGCTGACCCACAGTGGTGTTTAAGCGCCCCCTGTGCGCTATATTCTGAGCGGTTTTGATCCGCGCAGCTCAGGAGTTGGATAACCATGCAAACGCTCGGTATCGATATTGGCGGTTCGGGCATCAAGGGCGCTCCGGTGGACACCATCACCGGGATGCTGCTGGCTGAAAGGTTCCGCATCCCAACCCCAAATCCATCGGCTCCGCACGCAGTGGCCGAAGTGGTCGGCGAGATCGTCCAGCACTTCGACTGGCACGGGCCGGTTGGCTGCACGTTCCCGGCGATTGTCAAGCACGGGACGGTGCAGAGCGCGGCCAATGTGGATCAGGGGTGGATCGGGACGAATGGACAGGAACTGATCGAGGAATTGGTGAACTGCCCAACGATTGTGGTGAATGACGCCGATGCAGCCGGGATCGCGGAGATGGAGTTCGGCGCGGGTCGCGGCCATGAGGGCGTGGTCATCATGCTGACGTTCGGGACGGGGATCGGCAGCGCGATCTTCAACAACCGCATCCTGCTGCCAAACACCGAACTGGGACACATCGAGATTCGCGGGAAGGACGCGGAACTGCGGGCATCCGACCGGGCGCGGCAGGATAAGGAACTGAATTGGGAGAAGTGGGCCGAGCGGGTGAACGAGTATCTGGGTCGGGTGGAGTACCTGTTCTCGCCCGATCTCTTCATCATCGGCGGCGGCGTGAGCAAGAAACATGAGAAGTTCATTCCCCTGCTCCACACTCAAGCCCAGATCGTCCCGGCGCTGCTGCTAAACGATGCCGGGATCGTCGGCGCGGCAATGGCGGCCCGGTCGCTGGCGTAACCCATCGAAGTTTCCATTAAAGGATCAAAGCTCGTGGATGTCACGGAACTGAAGCAGGCAGCCGCGGAACACGCGGCCCAATTCGTGGAATCGGGCATGGTGGTCGGGCTGGGTTATGGCAGCACGGCCATCTGGGCAGTTCGGCAGATCGCCGAACGCCTTCAGCGGGGCGAACTGCGGGACATTGTGGGAATCCCCTGTGCGCTCAAGACCGAGATCGAAGCACGTGAACTGGGCATCCCGCTGGGCACACTTGAAACGAATCCGGTGATCGACGTGACTATTGACGGCGCGGATGAAGTCGATCCGGCGCTCGATCTGATCAAAGGCGGCGGCGGGGCACTGCTGCGCGAGAAGATTGTGGCACAGGCCAGCCGGCGCGAGATCATCATCGTGGACCCATCGAAGATGGTTCCGCGCCTGGGGACGAAATGGGCGCTGCCCATCGAGGTAATCCCGTTCGGCTACGGCTCGCAGATTCGCTTTCTGGAAAGCCTGGGAGCGGAAGTGCAAATCCGGCAAAACGGGGAAGGCGCGCCGTTTCAAACTGACCAGCACAACCTGATCCTGGACTGCCGCTTCGGGCCAATCCCGGATACACACATGCTGGCTGAAAAGATCAAGTACCGCACCGGGATCGTCGAACATGGATTGTTCATTGGGCTGGCAACGGATGTGATTATCGCGGATGCCAACGGCATTCAGCACATCCAGCGGCGGCAGGGCAACTGAAGTACGCGGGGAAAGGGAAAGCATGATGGAATTCGGAATGATCGGGCTGGGGCGGATGGGTGGCAACATGACGCGGCGGCTGCTGAAAGGCGGACACCGCGCTGTGGTGTGGAACAAGTCACCGGAACCCGCCCAGGAACTGGCGCAGGCAGGAGCGATCCCGGCGGCGACACTGGAGGAATTCGTGAGCAAGCTGACCACGCCGCGCGCGATCTGGATGATGATCCCGGCAGGCGAGGCCACGCAGTCTACTATCAATCACCTTGTGCCGCTGCTCAATCCTGGCGATCTGATCATTGACGGCGGGAACAGCAACTACAAGGACTCGATGGCGAGGGCGGAAACGCTGGCGTCACACGGCCTGCACTTCGTGGATGTGGGCACAAGCGGCGGCATCTGGGGGCTGACCGAGGGGTACAGCATGATGGTCGGTGGGAGCGCCGAAGCGGTCGGGCGCATCCGGCCGATCCTGGAGACGCTGGCTCCGGCTCCCGACCAGGGATGGGGACATGTGGGGCCGTCAGGATCGGGACATTTCGTCAAGATGGTGCATAACGGGATCGAGTACGGCCTGATGCAAGCTTATGCCGAAGGCTTCGAGATCATGCGGGCGAAAGAGGAGTTCGGCCTGAATCTGCACCAGATCGCGGAACTATGGCGCTTCGGCAGCGTGGTACGGTCATGGCTGCTCGATCTGACGGCGAATGCACTGAAGGACGATCCCGAACTAAGCGATATCAAGGGATGGGTGGCCGATTCCGGCGAGGGGCGCTGGACGGTGGCTGAGGCTATCGACCAGGATGTGCCCGCGCCGGTCATCACCTTGTCGCTGATGATGCGGTTCGTCAGCCGGCAGGATGACAGCTACTCGGCCAAACTGCTGGCGGCGATGCGGAATCAGTTCGGCGGGCACGCCGTCAAGCGGGAGTAAAGCTAATGACGACCACAATTGTAATCTTCGGCGCGTCCGGCGATCTGGCGCATCGCAAGCTGATCCCGGCGCTGTACAACCTGTACCGCAAAAAGCGGTTGGAAGATGCGTTCCACATCGTCGGGGTGTCACGGACAGCCTATTCACATGAGGCTTATCGGGAAGAACTGCGCGGGACAACTCAGGAGTTCTCTGCCGAGACTTTCGCTCAGGACATATGGCAGCCCTTCGCGGAGCATATCTGGTACGGCGCAGGGGATGCGGCCAAGCCGGATGAACTGAAGCACATCGATGCGTTTCTGAGCGAGCGGGAAAATGGCAGCGCCAACCGATTGTACTATCTCTCGGTTGCGCCGGGACTGTATGGGGCGATCATCACCAATCTGGGGCAACTGGAGATGGCCCGCGAGGGGAACGGCTGGCGGCGGATCATCATTGAGAAGCCGTTCGGCGTGGACTTGCAATCGGCGCGTGAGTTAAACGACACGGTGCATCAAAGCTTCGACGAGTCGCAGGTCTACCGGATCGATCATTACTTGGGGAAAGAAACGGCGCAGAATATCCTGTTCCTGCGCTTCGCCAATACGATCTTCGAGCCGGTGTGGAACCGCAACTACGTGGATAATGTGCAAATCACCGTGGCGGAAAGCGTGGATGTGGGGCATCGGGCGGCGTATTATGACCGCGCCGGGGTGCTGCGGGACATGTTCCAGAACCACATTCTGCAACTGCTGGCACTGGTGACGATGGAGCCGCCGATCAGTTTCAACGCCACGGCGCTCCGCAACGAGAAGGTCAAAGTGCTAAGCGCCATCCGCCCGATTGCGGCGGAGGACATCGTGCGGGCGCAGTATGACGGTTACTGCGAGACCGAAGGCGTCGCGGCGGATTCGCAGACGCCGACCTATGCGGCGCTCAAGCTGTACATCGATAACTGGCGCTGGCAGGGGGTTCCGTTCTATCTGCGTTCCGGGAAGGCGTTGAAGGCCAAGACCAGCCAGATTCGCGTGCGGTTCCAGCGGCCGCCGAATGTCATGCTCAGCCTGATGGATGATGACTCGTGTACCCCGAACACGCTGACGATCTGTATTCAGCCGGACGAGGGCATTCACCTGAACTTCCAGGCGAAGCAGCCGGATTCGAGCCATGAGACGCGCGACGTGGATATGGAATTCAGCTACCGGCGGTCGTTCGGCGAGCAGCAAATCCCTGAAGCCTATGAGCGGCTGCTGCTGGATGCGATCAACGGGGACGCGGCACTGTTCACACGCAGCGACGAGATTGAGACGCTATGGGGGCTGATCGATCCGATTCTGAAGCCGGCACTGGGCAGTCCGCTGATTGGGAGCTATACACGCGGCACATGGGGACCCAAAGAGGCAGAAGACCTGCTGGCCCGCGATAGGCATGTGTGGCGGTTGGGGTGCGGACCGGATGGCACAGGATGAGCGACATCCAGATTGTGGCTGACGCGGACGCACTGGCCGTAGAAGCTGCTCACCGGATCGTGACGACGGCTCAGGAAGCGATCCACGAGAACGGACGATTCAGCCTGGCGCTGTCGGGGGGATCGACGCCGGAGCGATTGTATCGATTGCTGGCAGGCAAGCCATTCGCCGAACAGATCGACTGGGCGAAGGTATATGTGTTCTGGGGGGACGAACGCTGCGTGCCGCCGGATCATCCCGACAGCAATTACCGGATGGCGCATGAGGCGCTGCTGGCGCATGTGCCCATCCCAGCAGGGCAGATTCACCGTATTTACGGCGAAGATGACCCAGGTGAAGCAGCCCAGGCATATGAGAAGGCGCTGCGCGAGTTTTGCGGCGATGGGCCGCCGCGCCTAGACCTGATCCTGCTCGGAATGGGCGATGATGGACATACCGCGTCGTTGTTCCCGCACAGCGCCGCGCTGGATGCGCCGCCGGATCGGTGGGTCGTGGAGAACCTGATCCCCACCAAACAGGTATGGCGGGTGACGCTCACTGCCTCGGCAATCAATGCGGCCAGACAGGTGATTTTCTTGGTCAGCGGGCCGGAGAAAGCAGAACGGCTCCAGCAAGTTCTGCACAGCCCATATCGACCGCATGACCTGCCTGCCCAACTGATCCACCCGGCAAACGGCAAGCTGCTGTGGCTGGTGGATGAAGCGGCAGCACAGGCAGTGAACTCCTGACCGCTTCAGACGTGAAAGGGCGCAGCGGATGCCGCGCCCTACCCCACAATCTCGCAACGCTACTTCAAACCGGTCGAGGCGATGCCTTCGACAAAGTAGCGCTGCGCCAGGATGAAGATGATGATCGGCGGGAGGATGGCTATGGCCGCGCCGGTCAGCACCAGGTTGGGCTGGTCGGCAAAGGCATTGCTCAACCGGATCATCGAGAGCGTCAGCACATGGTTGGTGGTGTTGCCTTCACCGATGATGAGCAGCGGCCAGAGGAAGCTGTTCCAGGCATACAGGAACGAGAAGATCGCCAGAGTCGCAATGGCCGGACGGCTGAGCGGAACAAAGATCGTCCAGAGGACACGGAAGCGACTGGCTCCATCCAGGAGGGCGGCCTCCTCCAGATCCTTGGGGATGGTGATGAAGAACTGGCGGATCAGGAAGGTTCCATAGGCGGTGAATATCCAGGGCACGATCAGCGAGACGATGCGATTCTCCCAGCCGATGACGACCATCAAGCGGTACATGGGGATAATCAGCACGACGAAGGGGATCATGATCGAGCCGAGGTAAACCAGGAAAAGCGTATCCCGACCGCGGAACTGCACGCGCGAAAAGGCATAGCCACCAAAGATGGATGTGACCAACTGCCCAGCGACAACTCCGAGGGTGACGATAGTGGTGTTGATGAGGGCGCGGTTGAGGTTCAGTTCATTGAAGGCGCGGGTGTAGTTGCCGGTCTGAAATTCGACGAACTCGGCGGCTTCAGCAGTACGGGCAACGGCGTAGGTGAAGATGGATGGTTCGTTGGGATCAACGAACTTGTCCAACGCGCCGCGATAGGCCAGGAGAAGCTGCTGCGGCTGGCCGTCAAGGGTCACGGCGTAGACATCGAATTCTTTGTCCGCGCCGCTGCTGTCTTTGAGGGTGGTTTTTTCGCCCGTCGCTACGGCTTCGTCGATGGGAACCTGTGCCAGGATGGTGCTGCTGCGCGGCGTATCGGCGTTCACGTTTTCGGCAGTGGTGAAGAAACCGAAATTGAGGCGCTCGCCTTCGGCAATTACCAGATCACGATCCGCGCCACCGATGTTGAAGCGATAGACCTCGACGGTGTTCCCGTTCCACTGGAGCGTTTCGGCGCTGTATGGAAACAGGCGCGGCGGGAACTTGAACACATCCGACGAGTTCTTGAAGGACGTCATCAGCATGTAGGTGAAGGGAAACAGCATCAGGAAGGCAAAGACCGTCAGGAGTACATAGGCCAGAAGCCGCGGCAGCCAGACGCGGGCGAATGAGGGATTGCGAGGTGTCATGACTCTGCCCTACCCTTCGTAGGCATTGGAACGCTGCAAACGGAACTGCGCCAGCGTCATCAGGAAGATGAGCGCGAAGAGAACCCAGGCAATCGCCGAGGCATAACCAAAGTTAAAGCTGAAGAAGCCTTCCCGGTACAGGTAGAACACCGAAGTGGTAGCATTCTCCGGGATCGGGCGCGACGGGAACAGGGCGTAGGGTTCATTGAAGACCTGAAGGCCAGTGATCACCGTCGTGATGATGACGAAAAAGGTCGTCGGGGCCAGCATGGGCAGGGTGATGAACAAGAAGGTTTCCCAGCGGTTGGCCCCGTCGATAGACGAGGCTTCATAGAGTTCTCTGGAGATGCCCTGCAAGCCAGCCAGGAAAAGCACCGTATTGAAGCCAATGACCTGCCAGGCGGAAAGAATCACTATCGAGAGCAGCACCACCCCTGGCCCGGTCAACCATTCAATCTGCGGATCGGCCAACTGGAAGCCGATGGAATTCAGGAAGTTCACAAGCTGGCTGATGCCGTAATTGATGAAACCGATGGTCGGATCATAGAGCCAGCGCCAGATCAGCGCCGTGCCAACAACGGCCGCGACCGACGGCAAGAAGTAGACCGCGCGGAAGAAGTTCACACCGGGCAGCTTGGAGTTCAAGACCATCGCCAGCCCCAATGCCGGAAGCACACTGAGGGGGACAAGCAAGAGGCAGAACAAGATGGTGTTGCGGAGGCTGATCCAGAACAGGGCATCCTTCGCGCCGATCACCAGCACGCGCCCGCCCAGATTGATTTCTCCCAGCGGACTGAAACCAAAGGTCATGACGCTCTGGGGAGCAGCCTGCGGATCATCCAGCCACTTGAGTTCCAGCGAGAGAATATCGGTATAGTTCTGGACACCGATGAAGTCGGGCACTCTACCGACGGTGTTGTTGGTGAAACTCAGGTAGAAGGACAGCAAGAGCGGGCCGGCAAAGAAGATCATAAAGCCAATGATGTTTGGCGAGAGCATGAGCCAGCCCTGCCAGGCCACCAACTGATCCTGGGTTTCGCGGAAGAACTGGCCCAGGTGGAGCAATCGCCAAGCCAGAAACCCGAAGACGAATGCCAGAACGGTCGCAATCCAGGTGGCTGGATTGGAATAGGCGGAGAGGATGTTGTTGGCAAAGGTCAGGATGTTGGCAACGAAGAGAACCACAATCAGCGTCGCCATGCCCAGCAGAATGCCAGCCGTCTCCAAACGGCTGCCCCAGGATGTGGTCTTGGAGAAGCGTCCGCCCAACCAGAACAAGGCATAGGCAATCGGAATGCCCAGCAGCAGCCAGGGATTCTGAACGATGCCATCCACGATGGTCTCAAAACTGTTGAAGAACCCCCACAGGTGAATGAGCGCGACCACCGAGAAGACCAGCCCTAACCCTTGTAGGACGAGGGCAGCGTAACGGCCAGAGATGTTGCGCCGAAGCAGTTGTATGCTGCTAAAGACTGCAATGAGGGCGGGTGTCAAGACGATCAGGCCGACGAAGACTACGACAGGACGCCCCAAACGCAGCAACTGCTGAACGGCAGTGCTGCTATCGGCAGTGCCTTCCTGTAAGTTAAAGATGGAAATCGCCAGAAGAACGCAAACCACCGCAATGATGATGTTGGCTACGACACTGGCATAAACCACGATTGGCATTTGCGGCGGAGACGGCGGCGCGGCTCTACGAAGGGCAGAATCAATAGTCGTCATAAAACCATCCAATCACAATTCATCCAGTACCAAGAAAGGTGTGGGGAACACGGTGAACCGTATTCCCCACGAAAGTCTTATCGAAACACGCGGTCAGCGAGTTACATGCCCGCAGAGAAGAGCGGCGCGACTTCGTCGCAGATGGTATCCGCGAATTCCTGCGCGGTCTTCTCGCCATTGAAGACGGCCGTCACACCCGTGCCGTAGGCCTGGTCCACAGCGGGCCAGTCGCCGTTGAACAGCGGGGCTTCGGTGCGAACGTCTTCGGCAGTCGTGCCATCGACAAAGGCCTGGTTGTTGACGCCGCTGTCAGGCAGCGTGCCCAGGAACAGGTCGATGGCTTCCTGGGTAGCGCGGCTGGGGATGTTGGCGCCGAGGCTGGAGATCTGGCCCTGGATTTCAGCGCTGGTCAGACGAGTGACCAGGTCCCAGGCTTCCGCCGGATGAGCGGTCTTGGCATTGACGACATACGCGCCCCAGAACAGCCAGTTGGTGGCCTTGCCGGACGGCCCGATGGGCAGCGGAGCCACGTTCCAGTTGAAGGTCGCGTTCGCTACCGTGCCGGGGGTCGCCCAACGGCCATTGATGAACATACCCACGTTGCCCGCCAGGAAGGGCGGTTCCGAATCCGTGCCCCAGGGGATGGCCGCGCCGCTGTCAAAGAGGGCCTTGGCCGCTTCCAGACCGACGACCGTGCCTTCGTTGTTCAGGCCGCAGCCGGTGAAGTCTTCATTGAAGAAGCCGCTGCCGGCCGCATTGACGAAGTAGCCCCAGTTGGCCCACCAGGCGTTCATGCCGAAGCCAACGATTTCGTCGCCGAGTTCATTGATGGCATTGGCGGCTTCAGTGAAGCGTTCCCAGTTCCAGTCTTCGCCACCGGGATAGGCCAGACCGGCTTCATCGAAGAGGTCAGCATTGTAGTAGATGGCGAAAGCCGACACATCGCGGGGCAGACCCCACAGGGCCGGCACACCAGCTTCAGCCGAAGTGGTCAGGAAACCCATCGGGCCAGCATAGAAGTCCGAAGCCGCGAAATCGGCATCGGCGCTGGACAGATCGCTGAGGTTCAGGATCAGGCCGTTCTTGGCGAAGCGGGCCACATCTGTGCCGGGGATCCAGAAGACATCAGGAGCCGTGCCGGCTTCGATTTCGGCGATCAGCACGTCCTGGTAGCTGGCGCTTTCGCTTCCACCCGGTTCGTAGGTCAGCGTCACACCGTCCCAGGCTTCGTCGATGGACGTGCTGGCGGCGGTGTAGACATCGATTTCCGCCTGGTTATCCGGGCGGGTACGCCAGCGCAGTTCAACATCGCCCTGTGCCTGTGAAACCAGCGGCAGTGACAGAGACAGCACAAACAGGGCCAGAAGCACCACAATCAACGTTCGTTTGGACATGAGTTGGTTCTCCTATCGTGTCCTTCAAATCAGCCTTTTCGTCAGGATGAACTTTCCAAGTAGTCGATGACTTGAGGGCGCGTCACCTCCTTTCAAGGTGGGGCTGCACGGTCGCCGAAGACTGGCGCACGACGAGCGCCGTCGGCAGCCGCACCGAAACGGGTGCGCGGTGGTCAATGACCTCAAACAGCATCCGCGCTGCCGCCCGCCCCAATTCGGGGGCCTGCTGGTCAATGGTTGTCAGCGGCGGCGTGATGGCCGCTGCCATGGGAATATCGTCATAACCGACTACACTGAGGTCAGTGGGAACTTCCCTGCCGGCCTGCTTCGCTGCCTGGATCGCCCCGATTGCCATGCGGTCATTGAGGCAGATGATGGCGGTCAGATCGGGATGCTGCTCCAGCAGGCAGGCCGCGCCTTTCGACCCGCTCGCCGTCGAGAAATCGCCATCGGCGCATGGGAGTGATCCAAAATCAAGGTTGGCTTCTTCCGCTCCGGCACGAAGTCCATCCAGACGATAGTGAATGGCGTAATGCAGGCGCTCCGGGACGGAGATGATCCCGATATGGCGGTGTCCCAACGCTGTGATATGGCGCATTAACTGGAGACCGCCGGAATAGTCATCGCTCTGGACGGTGTAGGGAGTCTCGTAGTAACCGATGGCAACGGCCGGAATGCCTTTCCGGGCAGCCGGCTCGGTCACAGATGCGAAGGGTACATTGTCGAGCGTAATCATGCCGTCGATATAGCCGCTGGCGATGAGCTGATGGTATTTGGGGTCAGGGCCGTGATCGGTCAGCTTGGGGGTGCTGAGCAGAATGGCATAGCCGCGCTGACTGGCCTCGGATTCGATTCCTTCCAGGATGCGAAGGACGAGCGGATCCGAGAAGATCATATCGTACAGGTATGGAAAAACGACGGCGATGATTCCCGTGCGGCCGGATGAGAGGGCGCGGGCGGCCAGATGCGGAACATAACCCAACTCGGCAACGGCCTTCATGACTTTATCGCGCGTTTCCTCGGTAAAGTAAGGCTTGTTGGACAGGACTTTGGAGACGGTGGCTGTGGAAACACCGGCTCGTTTGGCGACATCCTGTAGAGTTGGCATAAAAACCATGCCGCAGATTTCAGTGATAATCAATAGTTAAGCGTTTAACGGATCGACGCGAAAAAATGGGCAACCCCTATAGTTAAGCCCTTAACTATAGGATAGCGCCGAACAGAGGCGCTGTCAACCCTGGCAGGGCAAATCGGGTTGACAGCCTTCACAAGTAGGTTTGAAATGACGGACGATCCCGCAGGCCGTCCCCCAACGATACGAGCTTCAGGCCAGCTCTTTCCGCGAAACCCGGACACGATCCAATGGCACGCCGCACTTCGAGCTGAGGATCTGCACGGCGCGTTCGATTTCCTCAGTGATGCGATCCTCCGACCAACCGAGGACCGGCGCGAGTACAGCGGCTGTTTCTTCGAGCAGATCGGCTGTGGTCAAGCCGAGCATGGCGATCAGAGAGCGGCGCAGCAGAAAATCTTCGAGGTGGACGACCTTTTCGCGCTGTGCCAGGAAGATGACCTCACGATGGCTGAAGGACGGCGCAGCACGGAAAGGTTGATCGCTGCCGGCGGCGATGAATGCGGCGATGTCCGCAGCGCGGGTTCCGTATCGCTCGAAAAGTTGCTCTATGCGGTCGGCGGGAATGCCCGTTTTAGACTGCACCCCGTCGATCCAGGTCTGCTGGTCGGCTTCGGCGCGGGGATAGTCCCTGCCGCCGCCGATGGCGAGTTTCTTGGTGTCGGCTACACGGGGCTTCTGAAGGCGCTGAAGAACCTGATCGGTGGCCTGCTCCGCGAAGGCGCGATAGGTTGTCCATTTGCCACTGACCAGGGAGAGTACCGGGAAGTTCAGCGTGCTGCCATCGGGTTCAATGACCCGGATGCTGTGATCGCGGCTGATCGCGCCGGTGCGGGAGGCGCTGCTGTGCGGCAGCGGACGCACCCCGCAGAACCAGAAGACGATCTGGGAACGTTCGACCTTGATGGTAGGAAAGACATGGCTCACGAGGTCGATCATGTACTCGACCTCATCTTCGGTGCATTCGGCCTTTTCGGGATCATCGACGCGAATATCGGTGGTCCCGATGATGACTTTATCGAGGAGTGGGAACATCAGACAGATGCGGCCATCTTTGTTCTCGAAGAACATCTCGTGCCCCTGGCAGGCTTCGCGCAGTTCCGGGTGATCGACGATGATGTGTGACCCTTTGGTTCCACCGATGAACTGAGTCTGCTTGCCCATCGACAGGTTGGCGAGGTCGATCCAGGGGCCGGCCGCGTTGATTACAATGCGGGGTTTGACAGTCGCGGTTTCGCCAGTGAGTTCATCGCGGAGGGTTACGGTGCTACCTTTGGCGCTGTCCAGGCTGACGTAGTTGAGGGCACGCGCCTGGGGGTTTTCGGCCTCGGCATCCAGGATCAGTTCGAGGGCGATGCGCTCTGGGTAGGGCATCCAGGCATCATAGTACGTAGCGGTACAAACGATGTCATGGTTGATACTGGGGCGGAAGTCGAGCGAGGCCTCACGGGAGTGTAGGCGGTGTGCCGGGAGAGTCTGCTGCCCACGGGTGAAGAAATCGTAGAGCATCAGACCGACCTTGATGATGAAAGCGCCGCGCTCGGAGGGCTTATCCCGCAGGTTCAGGAACTTCAGCGGCGCATTCAGCACGCCGGAGAACCAATGAAAGATGGGGATAGTCGTCGGCATGGGCTTGGCATAGTGTGGGGCATTCTGGAGCAGACGGTTGCGTTCGGTCAAGGCTTCGCGGACGAGGCGAAACTCGCCATACTCCAGGTAGCGAATCCCGCCGTGGAGCATGTGGGACGAGGCGGCGCTGGCTCCGCCGCAGAAGTCGCCGCGATCCACCATCAGGACATCGACGCCCTGTAGAGCGAGGTCACGGAACGTACCGATCCCGTTGATTCCCGCACCGACGATGAGAACAGAACACTCCGGGTTCTGCCGGAGTCTGGCGAACACTTCCTGCCTGGACATATGATTTTTCCCTGACTAAATCGACTAAACGGCCAGTTTCAAGCACCATTGATCGAGTTCAGGGCGGCTGAGGAAGCCATCAGCAGCGCTGGTTGCGCCCACCTTGTAGGACGCAAACACCATCGCCTTGCGAATGGCCTGATAAGGATCGCGGGTACGATTGTAGTTGTCGATAAAGGCGGCAACCAGGGCGTCCCCTGCCCCAATGGTGTTGATCACCGGGCGGGTGAACACTGCCGGAATCCGCTCCATATAGTGGTGGTTCCTGACCGCCAATAACGCCCCATCGACACCCAAACCGATCACAATGATCTCGGTTCCATAGCGATCCATCAGCCAGCGCGCCCAGTCTTCTGGCGAACAGGGCAACTGTTCGTGGCTCATGAACAGGATGTGCGCGGCAGCCATGTAGTCGCGGTTGTAATCGTCTTCGATGTTGGAGACCGCGTGGACATCCGTCGCAATGATTTTACCCATACGCAGGGCGGCGTCCAAGAATGGACGGGTGAAATTCACATTGCACAGGACAGCGATAGATGTATCTTGCAGAGCCTGTTCAGCAAGTACCTGGGGATAGGCGCGATCCTGAATGTCTTTGAGGTCTACATTGATCTGCCTATGTCCAGCACGATCATACATGACGACGGAGTGCGGGGTCTGCTCCATGCCATCCAGGACGAAACGTGAACGGATGTTGGCTTCGGCCAGGGCCTTCTTCACCAGCAGTTGGGCCGAATCACGACCGACCATCGACAGAAAATTCACCGAGTTTCCGAGCCGTGTCAGGGCTTTGGCGATGTTGAAGCCTACGCCGGAGACAGCACTGTTCACCCCGAAGAAAGGATAAAGCACGGGTGAATAGTGAATCGGAAATGATTCCACCTGGAGCGTGACCTCGATGTTGGTCAGTCCGGCGACGAGGATTTTGTTCGGCATAGGTCAATCCTGTTTCGATCAATGAACGGATGAGATGCGGTACTGCAATGAGTCGTAACAAACAAACCTATCAACAAAACAAATTTACGTTTCCTTTACGTGGCCCACGCCCTGGCCCGATCCACGGCACGACGCCAACCCGCATAGAGCGCCTCACGCCGATCCGGTAGCATGTTCGGTTCAAACGTCCGTTCGACCACCCATTGGCGGGCGATCTGTTGCTGAGACGACCAGAAGCCAACCGCCAGCCCGGCCAGATAGGCAGCGCCCAGCGCAGTCGTCTCGGTGACGGCTGGCCGCTGTACAGGCACACCCAGAATATCCGCCTGGAACTGCATCAGGAAGTCATTGCGGACCGCGCCGCCATCGACCCGGAGCGCCTGAAGGCTCAATCCGGAATCGGCGTGCATGGCTTCCAGCACATCGCGGCTTTGATAGGCAATGCTTTCAAGGGCTGCCCGGACGATGTGCGAACGACCTGTGCCGCGCGTCAGCCCGATGATGGTTCCACGGGCGTACTGATCCCAGTAAGGCGCGCCCAGGCCAGCAAAGGCCGGAACGACGTATACACCACCGTTATCGTCCAGGCTGCGGGCGATGGCTTCCGATTCAGCAGCGGTCGAGATCAGTTTGAGTTCGTCGCGAAGCCATTGAACGACCGCTCCAGCGATGAAGACGCTGCCTTCCAGGGCATACTGCACTGGTTCCGCGCCGATCTTCCAGCCGATGGTCGTCAACAGGTTATTGGATGAAGCGCGGGCTTGCGGGCCGGTGTTCATCAGCATGAAGCAGCCTGTGCCATAAGTGTTCTTGGCGAGGCCAGGCTCAAAGCACGCCTGTCCGACCGTGGCAGCCTGCTGGTCGCCGGCGATCCCCGCAATGGGCAGCGGCTTACCGAACCACTCCGAGGCGGTCTCGCCGACAAGTCCGCTGCTCGGAACAACCTGGGGTAAGAGCGAACGCGGAATGTTCAGGCGGTTCAGGATTTCGCCCGACCACGCCTGCCGATGAATGTCATAGAGGAGTGTGCGGCTGGCGTTGCTGACATCGGTGACGTGCAGACGGCCGCCGCTCAGACGCCAGATCAGGAATGAATCAATCGTGCCGAAGGCCAGCTTACCGGCCTCGGCTTTCTGGCGCGCGCCGGGGACATGATCGAGAATCCAGGCCACTTTCGTGCCCGAAAAATAGGCGTCGGTCACGAGGCCAGTCTGATCGCGGATGGTCTTGTCGAAGCCTTCGGACTTCAACTGGTCACAGAGTCCGGCCGTGCGTCGATCCTGCCAGACAATGGCTGGATGGACAGGCTGTCCCGTCTCGCGATCCCAGACGACGGTGGTTTCGCGCTGGTTGGTGATGCCAATCGCGGCGACGGCTTCAGCCGTAATGCCAGCCGAAGCCAACGCCTGACGCGCGACGGTGAGCTGCGACTGCCAGATGGCTTCGGGGTCATGTTCGACCCAACCGGGCTGTGGGTAGATCTGCGGGAATTCTTGCTGGGCGGAAGCGACGATGCGCCCGCCGTCGTCGAAAAGGATTGCCCTGGAGGACGTCGTTCCCTGGTCAAGCGCCAGGATAAAAGATGGCGTCATATTTTCCCTGCGTGCGAGTGCGTTAACCCCTTAACTATATTCTAAGGCGTTTGGCGTTGATGGGGGTGGCGTTTGTTTTCGAGATTCATCGAATGTTAACATTTCGCAAGATTCCGATGGGACAGCCATGCCCTGCCCCATCGGAAATCAGGTGAACCTCAGCGGAGTTCGATAGTCGCCACGGCTTCCGGCAAGCGCGGCGTCCGGGCGCGGACAGTGACGGTTCCCGGTTGGCAGCGGGCGCGGACGTAGAGAGCAGCCTGTCCGCCGACAAGTGCGAACGGGTTCTCGCCAATGAGGTCGGCGGGGCCGTCGATCTCGAAGCTGACGACCTGGGTCGCAAACGGCAGGCGATTGCCGTAGCGATCCACGATGCGGAAAACCAACCGGGTCATGTCCATGCCGTCGGCATCAAGCACGGCATCATCGGGGCGCAGTTCGAGGGCGGATGGGATTGGACTGGATTCGATGTGCTGCTCGATGACGCCCTGCCCATCCAGATAACCGACGACGCGCAGATCGACCAGCCGGCGCCCCCAGGTGGAGAAGATCGCCAGACCATTCACCTGGAACGGTGGATGCGGCAGATTAGGGAAGGACTCTCGATCTGGCTGAAAGCGTCCAAAGAGGTCATTGCCAATGAAGACATCGATCTCGTCGCAATTGCTGAAGACCACCAGGGGATCGTTGCCGCCGGCGCTGCGGTCGCCCATTGACCAGATGGTCGCCGCCTGCAAGACTGGCCGCACTGAGGGCGAAATCTGGCTGGAGTACAGATAGGCGGCGTACTTGGGCAGCCGCCAGATGTCCATCACGCCGTGGTAGCAGATGCGGTCGCCGGAGCCGAACTCTTTGTGGGTGTTGTAGTCGAAAGCGCACCAGCCGATAGCTCCGGCGACGTTGGACATCCCCAACTGCTTGTCCTGGATGCGGGCGTGACGCAGCGCGTGTTCGATCAGGCGTTCTTCCTGGTCGAAGCTCTTGGTGGGGAACATGTGACCGCTGAACTCGGTCACGAGGTGAGGAACATACTTCGGCTCGACGATGGTGTTGGAGAAGTCGTTGTAGGTGAAGACATCTTCGAGGAACTGGCTGTCCAGAAAATATCGGACACCCCCAGTTGGACGGGTTGGATCGAGCTTGTGGGCGAGGTCGTTGGTTGCGCGGTAGAGGGCTTCATCATCCTGAGACTCATTGATGCGAACCCCCCAGATGATGATCGAGGGATGATTGCGGTCGCGGAGGATCATGGCCTCGACATCGCGCAGGGTGATGCCCTGCCAGTCGCGGTCGCCGATGTGCTGCCAGCCGGGAATCTCCTCGAAGACCAGCAGACCGATCTGGTCGCAGTGATCGAGGAACGAGGTCGCCTGGGGATAATGCGAGGTGCGGACGATATTGCAGCCGAGTTCATGCTTGATGATTTCGGCGTCTTTGCGCTGCAAACGAGCCGGAGCCGCCGCGCCAAAATAGGGATAGGTCTGGTGGCGGTTCAGCCCGATCAGTTTGAGCGGCTGGCCGTTGAGGTAGAAACGGCCGTCTTTGCGGAACTCGGCCTCACGAAATCCGAAGCGGGTATCAACCCTATCGATCTGCGATGATCCAGCGCCCGACCTCAGCACAACCTCGGCGCGGTACAGGTGAGGATCATCGATAGACCAGAGCGCGGGTCGATCCCAGGTTTCTGTGAGGGTCAGGGTAGTCTCTTCGAGGGGATTCAAAGTCACAGCGCCCGGAACTGGAATAGCCTGTTTTGAGTCCGAGGTCGTGTCCGAGATAGACGCTTCGACGGTGAAGGTCTGTGTCTGTGGGGACTGATTCTGTACGGTCACGAGCAGTGTTACATCCGCGGTCGGAGCGAGGACGTTGGCGGTGCGGACGCACAGGTTGGTGATGTGCAGCGGTTCGACATAGCGCAGGCGAACATCGCGGTAGATGCCGCCGAAGGTCAGGTAATCCACCACGAAGCCGAATGGGGGAATATCCGCCCGTTCGCGGGAGTCCAGGCGCACCACCAGACGGTTCTCGCCCTTTTCGTCCAGGTAATCGGTCAGGTCGCAGGAAAAGGGTGTGTAACCGCCTTCATGTTCACCCACTTTGACGCCGTTCAGGAAAACTTCACAGGCGATCATGGCCGCGTCGAAATCCAAGAAGATGCGCCGCCCCGCGCGAGGTTCCGGCAGCTTGAAGCGCTTGCGGTAGGTAGAGATGAACTGGTATTCGAGATTGTCGAAATTGTGGTGCGGGAAGAGTTTGTTGGTATGCGGCAGAATGACCGATTCGAAGGCGCTATCCGGGGTCTCATCACCGACATCGGCAGCGATGAACAGCCAGTCATGATTGAACGGCAGGTTGGTACGCAAGAGCGGGACTTTCCTTTGACTGTAAATGAAACGAAGTGCTGCCGATTATAAATGAACAGAGGCGGGTTGGACACCCGCCTCTGCCAGCTTCAGGACTGAACCTGAAGGCAATTAGAAGAGGCCAACCACGCGCTGCTCATCGTCCAGATCGACATTCTCGGCGGCCGGATGGGACGGTAGACCGGGCATCGTCCGCATCTCGCCACAGAGAGGATAGATGAAGCCCGCGCCCACCGAGGCCCGCACCTCGCGGATCGGCAAGCGGAATCCGGTTGGCGCTCCCTTGACGGTCGGATCGGCGGTGAAACTCAGGTGGGTCTTCGCCATGCAGATCGGCAGGTTGCCGAAGCCATTCTTCTCGAAGGTGCTGATCTGCTTTTCGGCTTCGGGGGTGTAGTCCACCCCATCAGCGCGGTAGATTTCGGTGGCGATGGCTTCGATCTTGCGCTTGATCGGCCAATCCACAGGGTAAAGCAGCTTGAAGTCATTGGGCTGGTCGCAGGCGCTAACGACCATCTCGGCTAGTTCAGTCGCGCCCGCGCCGCCTTCGGCCCAATGCCGCGCCACCGA
>JAEUQZ010000300.1 GCA_016788965.1 Anaerolineae bacterium
ACCATGCGCTTCGTCACGCAACCCAGCCCTGCCGAGATGCCCCGCGCCGCCGAGGTCGTCATCATCGGGGGCGGCCCAGCCGGAACGGCCGCGGCCTGGGCCATCGAACGGGCGGCCCCCGGCACGCGCATCGTCGTCATCGAGCAGAGCAGCCAGTTGGGGGCGGGGTCGTCGCTGGCCTCGTTGGAGAACTTCCGCACCTGCTGGGCGGCTTCGTGTCTGCACCGCCTGATGCAGCGCAGCATCGCCGTCTTCCAGAACGCCGAGGCCGAGTTCGGCGAGGACGTCAGGCTGGGGGTGAAGCAGCAGGGCTATCTGTTCGTGGCCTTCACCGAGGCGCAGGCGGCGCGTCTGCGGTCGGATGTCACGCATCTGCACGCCTGCGGGCTGATGCATGTGGTCTATCTGGATGGGGACACCGTGCGCGAGCGCTACCCCTGGCTGGGGGAGCGGGTGATCGGGGCCAAGTACGATCCCATCGCGGGCTGGATGGACTCGAACGCGCTGATCTACGCCTTCGCCCGCAGCACGCGGACAACCACCTTCCTGCTGGGCATGGCCGATACGCGCATCCGCGTCGAAGGGTCGCGGGTGCGGGGCGTGACGACGCCATCTGGGGAGATCGACGCGCCCGCTGTGGTCATCGCTGCCGGGGCGGGATCACGGCAGGTGGGGCGCACCGCCGGGATCGATTTGCCGATTGTGCTGCGCCCGCGCCAGAGCTTCACCACCGCCGGGCGGCATCCCGGCTTCAACGAGGACGCGCCCTGCGTCATCAGCGCCGCGCCGTATCCACATGTGCGGCCGGAGGCCGGCAGCGGGGCGATTTTCGGCTTCGAGTACCGCTGGGTGAACAAGTCCACGCAGGGGGCAGACGACCGTCGTGACGCGCTGATCGATCCGGTCTGGCCGGTCGATGGGTTCCGCGACCCGCGTTTCCCCTCGATGACGCTCAGCCTGATGGGGCGGCAGTTCGGTCACGCGCCGGGCGAGGGCTTCAACCACCCGGTGTATTTGCGCGGCATCCATCATCGGGCGGGCTACTACGTCTATCGGGACAATGCCTATGTCACCCGGCCAGATGGATCGCGCATGGCTTATGACAGCCAGCGGGCGATCATCGATGCCTGGCCGGGAATCGACGGCCTGTTCCTGTCCATCGCGCACGTCGGCCACGGGATCATGTCGGCCCCGGCTGCCGGGGAAATCCTCGCCAGCCGGGTGCTGGGTCAACCGCTGCCTGACCCGTCGTTCGAGGGCTTCGGGTTGAATGTGCCCTATGTGGAGCATGACCTGGGCGGCCTGTCAGCGAACCTGCTGTGAGGCGCGGCCTGCTCTACGGTTCCAGCGCCGACGCATCCGGGATGGCTCCACCGACTCTTATGGGCGCGGCCTCCGGCTGAACCTCGGCCACATGGTCGGGCAGGTCGGCTTCCAGGCGGCGGATGCTGGGGATGGCGTAGACGACCAGCGACAGCGCCAGGTTGATGGCTCCGGCGGCCAGCATGAGCAGTCCCATACCCGCGCCCGGATTCGATCCGACCAGCGGCGCGACGGTACTCCAGCCCGCCTGTCCCACGGCGGGTTCAAAGACCCGGTCGGCCAGCGGGCCAATGATGAGATAGGCCAGCGGCAGCATCAGCATGGACATCTGGCTGACGGCGGCGAAGACACGCCCCTGCACATCCGGCGGGGTCTTGGCTTGCAGCATGGACATGGCGGCGGCGTTGACCATCGGCATGGTGAACAGGAACAGGAACAATGTCACGCCGAGAACAACCGCCGTTTGTGCCATGCCGGTGAGCGCCAGGAATACGCTGGAGACGATGAGGCCGCCCATGATGGTGTGGATGCGCGGTCGCGTTCCGCCCCAGACACCCATGATGATGCCCCCGGCCAGTGCCCCCAGGTTCAGCACGGTCAGCAGCACGCCCAGGGCGGCCTCGTCATTGTTGATCCGCGACAGGATGTAGGGGGTTTCCAGCGCGGCGACGCCGCCGATCAGGAAGTTCACGAAGGTGACGAAGATGGTCATCCAGAACAGGGTGGGGCGTGCCCGCAGCCAGCGGATGCCGCCGAACATATCGGCCAGCATCGAGCCGCGCAGGGCTTCGCCTTCGGTGGTCACTTTCGGCTGGGGGATATGGGCGCGGTAGACGACCAGCACGGCCACCAGGAAAGTCGCCAGGTCGATCAGGATCGAGCCGACCACACCGACCACGGCGTAGATCACGCCGGCCAGGGCGGGGGCGATGATGCCGGAGATCGGGCCGGTCAACTGCTGGACGGCGTTGGCGCGGTCGCGCTGCTCATCGGGGATCATCAGGGTCATGGAAGCCTGGAAGGCCGGCCCCTGGAAGACGCCGAAGATCGATTGGAGCAGCGTCACGGCGTAGAGATGCCAGAGCTGAAAGTTCCCCGATGCAAAGCTGAGGAGCAGCAGCAGCGATCCGACGGCCTGCCCCGCGTCGGCGAGCATCAGCACGTAGCGGCGGTTCCAGCGGTCGGCCAATGCGCCGGCCAATCCCGCCGCGACCACCTGCGGCACGATGAAGAAGAACGACACCAGCGTCAGCGGAGTCGCATTCCCGGTCTGCTGGAAGATGTAGATGCTGATCGCCAGCCCGCTGATGCGGCTGCCGATCAACGAAAGCACCTGGGTCAGGATCAGGCCATAGAAGGTTCGCATCGACTGGGCGCGGCTCATGAGGCCACCTTTCTGTGATACAGCGGTCATGATTCCCAGTACGCAGCGCCGCCCTCCGCAGTTCACTTCATGGCTGGAAATCCGCCAGAAGTCGGAGGCGGAATAGGCTTTGCGACTACAGCTTAACTTCTCGCGGCTTTTGCGCTATGATTACGCCCGTTTGAGACCTGATCCAACCGGAGCCGCTCATTTCTATGGACAACCGCACCGCTCGACGCGCGACGATCATCCTCGGCGTCATCATGATTATCGCGATTGGCAGCAGCGCCATCCTGCCGCTCTTCAACCGGCAGGCGAACCAGGCGCTCACCCCGCAGCCGACCACTGCCCCCAGCCCGACCTTTCCGCCGCCCGTGACGGATTTCAGCACCATCCAGTTCAATCAGGACCTGCTGCATATCAGCGGGCTGTTCAGCCTGGGGCAGCCGACGGGCTGGATCGCCGGGCAGCAGACCTCGAATGTGGATGGCGCGGAACTGACCATGAACAACGCCGATCTGCTCAGCGTCATTCAGGCGTCGGTGCAGGTGGCGGCCGCGCCGCTGGCGAACCTGGACGCGCTGGACGCGATCTATACCAAGCAGGCGCTGGATGCCAGTTGGAGCAACTACCGCAACCCGCGTGAGACGGCCCGCACCCGTGAAAACGACCGGATCATCATCGACTTCGAGTTGAGGAATGCCCGGCAGCAGACCTTCCTGGCGCGGCAGGTGTCGTGGTACGACACCGACTGGATTTACAGCATTCGGGTCGTCACGCCGGAGAACCAGATCGATCTGCTCAAGTATGTGATCGACAACCTGATCCCGACCTTCAAGCCGAACCGCATCTTCGCGGGAACGCCGGGCGATTGGCGCGCCTACTTCGATCCGACGGCCAGCTTCGTCATCCGCTACCCTTCGGCCTGGACGCTGACCGACAGCGCCCCTGGCCGCCCGGCCAGCATCGACGGCTCGAACGTCGCGCTGCGTCTGCAAGGGCAGTCGGTCTCCGCGCCGCTGGATGAAGCCGCCGCCCGCGCCTGGGTGACATCGGCGGTATCCGGCTCGGCCATCACCAGCGTTCAGCCGGTCACGCGCGGCGGACAGAACGGCTTCTCGGTCGCCTATACCTATACTGACAGCGACGGCAATCCCAACAGCGGTCTGGCGCTGCTCATCAACGGCGCGGACAACGTGGTCTACAGCGCCAATCTGCGCCTCTTCGAGGCCAATGTCGATCTCAACACGGATACGGCCATCGCCGCCTATCCTGACCTGACGCAGGTCCTCGGCACATTCCAACTGCTCAGCGGCCTGAATGTTCCGCTGCCGACGGCGACGCCGACCCTGACGCTGCCGCCGCCCTCGCCGACGTTGGAAGCCAGCGCCACCTTCACGGCGACGCTGACCTTCACGCCAGCGCCACCGACCGCGACCTTCACCAGCACGCCGGTCCCGCCGACGGCCACGGCGACAAATACGCCCGTTCCGCCGACGAACACCTTCACGCCGGTTCCGCCCACGGCGACGAATACACCCATTCCGCCGACCAGCACGCCGCGTCCCAGCAGCACGCCCACCCAGGAAGCCACACCGGAAGTGACTCCCGCCTAACGCAACCCGCGCGGTCATTCAGGCTGAATCAAACGGACGCACCGCTGGGTGCGTCCGTTTTGTTGGGGCGTGCTACAATGGGTCGCAGTGAAGCCTGGATGTGAGTGAGCCATGTCCCCTGTTCAACTCCCTCTGCATTTCAACGGTTCCGCGCCGCAGTTGGCCGATTGGCAGGATCAGATCATCATGGGCGACTGCCAGTCCGTTCTGCCTACGATCCCGGCCCAATCGGTCGATCTGATCGTCACCTCGCCGCCATATGCCGACAGCCGCAAGAAAACCTATGGCGGGGTTCATCCCGATGACTACGTGGCCTGGTTCCTGCCGATCAGCGCCGAACTGCTGCGCATCCTGAAACCGAGCGGGACGTTTATCCTCAACATCAAGGAGAAGGTGGTGGCGGGCGAACGCCACACTTACGTCATTGAACTGATCCTGGCGATGCGCCAGCAGGGCTGGCTGTGGACCGAGGAATTCATCTGGCACAAGAAGAACAGCTACCCCGGCAAATGGCCGAACCGCTTCCGTGATTCCTGGGAACGCTGCCTCCAGTTCAACCGCTCCCGGCAGTTCGCCATGTATCAGGACAGCGTGATGGTTCCGATGGGGGATTGGGCCAAGACCCGCCTGCGGAAACTCAGCGACACCGACCGACGCCGGGATGTATCGCGGGTGGGCAGCGGCTTCGGCAAGAATGTCTCCAATTGGGTCGGACGCGAGAAAGCCTATCCGACCAATGTGCTGCATCTGGCGACCGAATCGAGCAACCGCCGTCACAGCGCCGCCTTCCCGTTGGAACTCCCTAAATGGTTTATCAAACTGTTCACCCAGGAAGGCGATCTGGTTCTCGATCCGTTTTCCGGGGCCGGCACAACGGCGCTGGCGGCCTATGAACTGGGACGGCGCTATCTGGGGATCGAGATTCAACCGGAGTATGTCGCGCTGGCCGAGCAAGCACTCGGAAGAATCTGTTAGGTCACGAAGCCCTGCGACGCAATGAAGCCTTTCAGTTGGAAAAGGCCGCTGCCAGCAACCGCCTGATCCGCGAATTCACCAACGACTTCTGTGATGAGTCCGGCCAGATTGACTGGCCTAAACTGGTCCGCTTCAATAGCGGGAACGTGGCCGATCTGTGACCTCTTATGACGGCATCCGCCGTATGAAAAACGCCCCGGACGTTGCCGGGGCGTGGTGTTTGAACCGACCAGAAATTAGCTGGTGATGTGCTTGAAGCTGGAACGATCACAGCCGCTCCAGTTGGCGGCCCACGGCTTGCCCGGCTCGCGCGGATAGACCGTGTTCACCTGGAACTTCCCGCCGACCAGCCGCCAGAGCTGAACGCCTGCATTGTCCGCCAGCAAGAGATTCTCACTCTCCGGCACACCCTTCTCGTCGATTTCGGCCTTCGAGATCACAATCGCCGCTGGATCGATGCCCTTGGCGGTCGCTGGATCGATCTTGAGGATGGTGATGCCGTCGGCGGTGCAGTAGATCGCCACCGGGGCCGCGCGATCTTTGCCGGTCGCGTTGATGCGGTCGTCGCCCGGATTGAAGGTATCGGTGGTGGACAGGCTGATATTGCCCGGCCCGTTGATGCTGTTGGTATAGGTTCCGGTGTCGAGATTGCAGAAGCTGGTTGTCACCAGGATATACGTTCCCGCCGTCAGGTTCACATCGATTCCCGGCAGGAAGCTGCCAAAGTCGTCATTCCCAGCCAGACGGTTTGCCAGGGGATTGGCTGGATTGAAACTGCCTTGATAAAGTGCGAACATCCCGTCGTCGGAGCAGATCGAAAAACTCGCGCTATCCATGCGGATCTGATACACCCCGGCGGCATCGACCGTGAAGAACTGGACCTCATAGTATTGTGTCCCGCTGGGGGACCCAAAAACCGCCAGGTAACCATCGAATGAACCGTCACTGGTATCCAATGTCCCCGACCAGGAGACGCTGCCCGCCAAAACGACCGATGCGAATGCCAAGCTCATCAGCATCACGATGCCGATGACCAGCACAGCCTTGCGATCAAAGCGAGGGATTTTGAACACCTCAAGTACTCCTTATGAAGCACGCAAGCGTGCGCGAAGGATGAGAATACCTTCAAGTTCTTCTAAGGTACGCTTGACTTGTGGTGCTGAACCTTGAGGTTCTGGAATGTTGCAACAAATTCGGAAATGGAGATCAATCGTGCCGGTGATTGCCGGCGCAGTCTATCCCCGCGCCTCGGCCAGCGTCATGCTG
>JAEUQZ010000301.1 GCA_016788965.1 Anaerolineae bacterium
TCACCCTCTTCGCCAACAATGCGAAGGCTATGCCAAGCTGATTGGCATGATCCTCGCTCATTGGATGTTATTGGTCGCTGGTTGGGAACATGACCGCTTGGGTGCTTTAGATGCCCTTCGCATTGTGCGTACTCTTATCCCCCATGCGCTTCGGGCTGTTTATGGCCTGTTTCGCTGGCAGGACTTCTTCGATTGGCTCTCTTACGACCTTCAACGCGCTCCTCGCCTCTCCAAACGCCGCAAAGTCCCGCTCGCTTTTCAACTCTGGTACGCCTTGGAGGATTCCTTTGTTCACCCTTAACTTGGTGCATATGGGACGGGTAGAAACTCGTCCCATATGCACCAAGATAAGGATTTTTGGACGATTTCAGCCACGAGAATTCTTCTTGGAAGCATCCAAGTGTGGCTACTGGAGTGAAATTCCGAATGGTCAAGCGAGGTCTGGACACTCTAAAGCCTCCCATTTGGGATCGAGAGCAAAAGAATTCAGCCAGCGCCGGGGTGCAAAACGCTTAACTTGGTGCATATGGGACGCCAAGAAGGGCGTCCCTACGAAGGCCGTGTTTAAGGGAAGCGAGCGTCTACTTTAAGAGGAGATGTCCATGTGCGGAAACGACACCACAAAGGGATGAAAATGGGCGGGGCGACCTCGCCGGGTCGCCCCCGAAAACCATGTCAGTCAGTTCTGCATCGTTTCTCCATAAGGAGCCGCTACAGATCGTCGATGCTCAGCAGCGGGATCAGGTAGATGACCGGTTCCTCGTAGGGATGTGCCTCGCGGATGGCAGCCACCACGGCGCGAGCTGCCGCCCGCGTGCAAAACGTCTCGATGCGGATTTCGGGCACAGCATTGACCTCGCCTACCGCCCCAACATGCGGATCGGCCTCCGCCCCCGGCTTGAAGTGCCCGCTGCCGGGGTTGGTGAACGCACAGTGCGAATAATTCCCGACGATGCCGCCGCCCGCCGCCGAGATCGCGTCCAGGATACGGGCCACGGATTCCGGCGGAGCGCCCGTCACCACCATGATCTCCTGCTGGGTCGGCATGGCTACCAGTTCCCTACCACCTGCCGCAGGATGGCGAACTCGCCGATGTGATAGGCATTGTGGTCGGCCACCACCAGAATTTCCCGCAGGATGGTGTGCCCATCGTAGCCGTGCGGGATTGGGCTGTAGAGATCGGTCTGTGGGTTCTGCACGATGGCGACCAGGGCGTCGAGATCGGCCTGGAACTGGTCGATGGTGCGCTGCCAGCCAGCCGCATCCGTCACGGCATCCCGCGCCGGCCAGTAATCATCCGGCCAGCGGATTTCCTTGTAGTTCGGGTTACGGCAGTAATCCAGAATATCCCATTGGGTGATCCGCAGGTGTTCGAGCAGATGCCAGAAGGTGTATTCGACTTTCGGCGGGCGGGTGTTGATGTGTTCGACCGGGAAGCCCTTCACGGCATCGTCGAGGTTCAGGTGTGCCTGGCGAACGGTGAGCAGGTTGACCAACTGCTGGCGAATCGCTTGATCGGACATGGGAACAGCCTTTCAGCGCGGATAATGCCTGTCCCAAGTATAGCGCGGATGTGAGGTTGCTCGAACCCAGGTCAGTCCTTGCGGGCGTAGAGGACCACGCCGGTGTTCCGCAGCAGCTTGAGGCGCACCAGCAGACGGTCGATGGTTCGCAGGACTTTCAGGAAGGGAATCGCCAGGGCGTCCGGGGCCTTCAACTGCGCCTCGACGTAACCCGTGAACGCGGGCGCATCCACCCGCCGCTCGATCCGAAAGCGGCGGCTGACCAGCGCCAGCCAGTCATGCTCGCGGCCCGCCCCTTCAAAGGGCGAAAGTCCTTCGGCCTGGATGCTGGCGCGGACGCGCTCCGGCGAGCGCAGCCCGAACTTGAGGAGCGCCCGCAGTTTGTCACGGTAGGAGGTTGCCGTCGGCAGCAGTAGGCACAGCCCGCCCGCGATCAACACCGCTGGCAGGGCTTCATCTCCGGCGGTATCGGCGATCCAGAACAACCCGCCCGGCTTGAGTGCCCGGTAAACCTGCTCGATGACATGATCCAGCCGCACCAGGTGGTGCAGCGAGGCTTTAACGGTGATCACGTCGTAATGCTCCGCTGGCAGATCGAGGTAATTGAGATCGGCCACGGCGTAGGTAACGCTGCCCCGGATGCGCGGTTCCGCGCTGGTCGCATAGCGCCGTGCTACCTCCAGCGAACGCTCGCTGATGTCCAACCCGGCCGCCTCCGCGCCGCGTTCGGCCATCGCCAGCGTCAGCCAACCGGACGCGCAGCCCAGTTCCAACGTCCGCATCCCCGGCTGAATCCGGCTGAGCAGGGCGTCGATGTCAGCGGCGTGCATGATGACGTTGTAGCGCAGATGGCGCAGGTGGTTCCAATCCGGCGGGACTCGCGCGGCGGACTGCTCCGACTCCGCGCCCCATAAAGCGGCTTCGGCATCCAGTTTGCGCTGATATTCAGGGTCGATGGTCATAGGGCGTTCAGCAGGCTTTCAATCCGCGCGACGCGGTGATCGTAGGTGTGGTGCGCGTAAACATGCTCGCGGGCACAGCGGACGATGGCCTCCCGGTCGGCCTCGTGGTCGAGATAGTGGCGGACTTTGGCGCGGAGATCATCGGCGTCTTTGAAGGTGACGATAGTTTCGCCCTCGCGGAACCACTGCGCCGTCCCCGGCAGATCATCGGCGATCTGGAAGATGCCCGTTCCGGCCGCCTCGAACAGGCGCATGTTGCCGCCATAGCGCATGAAGTCGCCATGCACGTTGATGGTGATCTTCGCTGCCGAAAGCACCTCCAGCATATCTTCGCCCAACGCCGCGCCGCGCGTCTGGGCGCGCAGGCTGGCCGGAACGTCATGCACGCTCCAGATGCCCAGGTCGAAGTCGCGCAGGGTCTCCAATGCCTGAACGCGGCGGCGGTAGAGCGAATCGGGCACGAGCGTCCCCACGAAGGCGATGTCGCAGGCGTACTCGCGGCGCTGCGCCTCGGTCAGCGCATACGGGCGGTGAAAGTCGGGATCGACTGCCGAGAGCGGCAGACACTCCATTCGCGGCGCGCCCAGTTCCAGCCACTGAATGCCGTGGTAGAAATCATTAGTCAGCACCAGGTCGTACAGCCGAGCCGCCGCCCGCTCAACCGGTGTGGAGAAGACTATCGGCGAGGTTCCAGTGGCATAGATCAGCTTACAGCCGGTCTCGACTTTGATGGTCGCCAGCGTCTCCGGGTAGATCACGCGGTTGTCACCGATCAGCCAGACCACATCCGGGAGGAAGGCGGCCGCCTGCTCGATCAAACGACGGTTGCGGAGCCGGAAATCCGGGTTGAGTTCGGGCAGTAGGCGATTCATCGCCCCGCGCAGCAGCCTGGCCGGGGTCAGCCCTGTACTGAAGCGTTCCGTCTGACGCGCCCCTGCGCCGATCACGGGCAGGTTGCGGAAGAAGACGGCCGTCTCCCAGCCGCGTTTGCGCCAGGCGCGATCCCAGAAATGCTGCGCCTGACTGGACGGGAACAGGGGCGGTGATTGTCCCGGCGGCGTGGCAGCCCGCTCGGCAGCCAGAACCTCCGGGTGATGGAGCGCGGCAATGAACAACAGACGCATGGAGCACCAGACTCATATTCTAGCGGCGGGGAGAAGAACTGACGGTCTCCCCATACCTCAAAAGCCGATCAGCCGTTCTCGCGCGGGGGCCGGTCGGGATTGCGGCCTTGTCCGCCTCGACGACGGCGGCGGCGCTTGCGGGCTGCTGCCTCGCCGGGAGCCTCACTGGTCGGCGGCGTCGGTTGCGAGACCGTGACGGGCGCGGCGGGCACAGATGCCGCGGGCGGGGAGGGCGGCAGCGACTCCACGGGTGGGCTGGACTTGAGCGTGATCGGATTGCCGAAACGGTCGGTCAGCACCGGCTCGGCTCGCTCGGTCGGGAGCGGACGGCGACGGCGCACCGGAGCGGCCGGTCTGGGTTCGGCAGGTTTCTCGGCGGGCGCATCCCGGCGCGGCTGATCGGATCGCCGCCCGTGTTGGGGGCGCGTGTCCGGTCTGGAGGCCGGACGCGGTGGGCGTTCCTGGGCTGGCTCTTCGGCGGGGCGGGCCGGCTGCTGCCCCTGGCCGTCAGACTCGCCGCGTGACCGGCGATCCCGTCCGCGCCGCGAACGTCGTGAACGGGAAGGCTGCGACTCGCCGCCACTTTCGGCGGGGGTAGTAGGATGAGGGCTGCGTGTCTCATCGGAGGACATGGTGACTCCGCTTGGTTAGAGGATCGGTCGGCAAAGGTCAGTCAGAATAAGCGAACTTGTGTTCGCTGTGCATTTTCGATAAGCATAACGAATCTGCCGAAGTGTGTCAATTTCCCTTGCAGGCTTTGACCCTCCCCGATAGCATCATGACCCATTCGTTCAGTGGGAGACAAGCACGATACGATGCTGCTCAAATACATCTACGACCGTTATCTGGCGCAGGCGTCTTATCTGGTCGGCTGCGCGACCACGGGTGAGGCGCTGGTCATCGACCCGGCGCGGGACATCACGCCCTATCTCCTGGCCGCGCGGCAGGAAGGACTGCGGATCACCCAGGTGGCGGATACGCACATTCATGCCGATTACATCAGCGGGGCGCGGGAACTGGCCGCCGCGACCGGAGCGCGGCTCTACCTGAGCGCGATGGGCGATGAGCAGTGGCAGTACGCCTATCCTGACGCAAACATCGCCCGGCTGCAGGATGGCGATAGCTGGAACGTCGGGCGCATCGGCATTCAGGCCATCCATACGCCCGGCCACACCCCGGAACACCTGATCTACCAGCTCACCGATACGGCAGCGGCCGACCGGTCTATGGGGCTGTTCACGGGCGACTGTCTGTTTGTGGGCAACATTGGCCGCCCTGATTTGCTGGATGCGGTGGCCGGCTTCACCGGGACGAAAGAGATCGGCGCCCGCGGCCAGTTCCGCAACATGCAGCTCTTGAGAACGCTGCCCGATTACCTGCAAATCTGGCCGGGGCATGGGGCGGGGAGCGCCTGCGGCAAAGGTCTGGGCGCGATCCCGTCCAGCACGCTCGGCTACGAGAAGCTCTTCAACCCGGCTTTTCAGATCGACGATGAAGACGCCTTCGTCGAATGGCTGCTGGAAGGCCAGCCGGAAGCCCCGCGTTACTTTGCCCAGATGAAGACAGTCAACAAGCTCGGCCCGGCCCTGCTGAATACCCTGCCCGATCCAGCCCGCCTGCCCGCCAACGTCCTGACCGATGCGCTGGCCGCCGGGCATCTGGTGATCGATACCCGGCCCGGTGACGCCTTCGCCCGGCAGCACATCCCCGGCACGGTGCATATCCCCGCCAGCGAGCAGAGCTTCAGCACGTATGCGGGCTGGTACGTGCGCTATGACGAACCGACCCATCTGATCGCGGATGAGGCCGATCTGCCACGCATTCTGATGCTGCTGCGGGCGATTGGTGTCGATCACATCGGCGGCGTGTTCCCGCCGGAGGTCGTCGCGGGCGGGCAGGGTAGGGTCGAACAGGTGACGCCGGGGCAGGCGGCCGCGCTGCTGGGAGAGGGCGCTTTCCTGCTGGATGTGCGCGGGGCGGATGAGTACCGTTCAACGCATATCGCCGGAGCGGTTCACATCCCCATGGGAGCCGTCCCTGAGCGGATCAGCGAACTGCCCACTGCCGTGCCGCTGGTGGTGCAGTGCGGCGGCGGGGTGCGTTCGCAGGTGGTTGCCAGCCTGCTCCAGCGGGCTGGGCTGCGCGGCATCCACAACCTCGCGGGCGGGATCGACGCCTGGATTCGGGATGGCCTTCCGGTCGAGCAAGGATAAATGGAGACAGTTTTCGACTCTTTGTGCATTTCTTCACGCATCAATCGGAAGAAATCGGTCACAATAGTATGAAAGGAGTTTCGTAATCATTCTGGGAATGTCTGATGTCCATCGGCCTGAATTGGGGCAATCCAGAAAAGACTTACCTGGTTTACACCTTCGATGGCCCCTGGAGCGTCAAGGAACTCTACGCCGCTTTCGATGAGGCGGCCGCGATGCTGGAGTCCGTCACCTACAGCGTCGATCTGCTGGTCGATCTACGACTGTCCGGCAAAGTCAGCGGCAACATCGCCACCGCCGCCGGAAGGATGCAGAGTAACTACCGGAATCCCATAGGCATGACCTACGTCGTCGGAGCCACTGGTTAACCTTCGCAATTAGGGGATGAGGCAGAAAGCCCCTTCCCGGTGGAACCGGTCATGCCAGAGCAAAACGCGGCAGTCGGTTGACCAAGCCCGCCACTGCCGCCACCCGTGCGCCATGCTGGCGACGGTGATTACGATCGGTGGCGGTGACAGATTGAAAGCGTCGGACTTGCCCAATGGTCTGTTCGACCACAATCCGAAACTGCGAGAAGGCTCGATTGTAGAGGACATCTTCTGGCGGACGGTCTTTACCACGCGGCTTGCGGCGTGGCGAAAAGCCCTTGCGCCTCCGTTTCGGCAGGTTCAGGTAGGCCAGATCACCGCCCAGCCCGACGTCCTCTGGCAAGCGTTCCA
>JAEUQZ010000302.1 GCA_016788965.1 Anaerolineae bacterium
AACTGTGCTGTCATCTCGTCAATAGACTGTTCCAGCCATAAAATCGTATCACTGTCCATACGAACAACCCAATCCGCTCTGGCATCAAGCGGTGTTGCGAGATCAGCACCCAGATTAAACAACTGATGTTGAATATGGGCTAAGTGTTTATCCGTTGTGGGGTGTGGGTGGTGCGCCCGTACTACCCCCAACACCGAATTGAGTTCATCTACCGTGCCATAAGCTTCGACTCGAAGGTGTGTTTTCGAAACTCGTCCGCCTGAAAAGAGGCTCGTCGTGCCATCATCGCCGGTTTTGGTGTATATTTTCATAAAGACATCACAACTTTCAGGATTGCAATCTTAGAACGCTTGTGCTATCCTATAGATCTGTTTACCTTTCCGAATCATAGCAGGAAAAAACCAAAGTGACAGACGCAGAATTTCCCGAATTGAACGGTGGCGCAGGAGAGGATGCTCCAAAGGCATCCGATAAGAAGGGCGCGGGAAAGCGCGGCTCGATCCGCAAGAAGGAGAAGGTCGAAGAAGCGCCGGGCACGTCTCCGCTGGAAGATCATGGGCGGATGAAGGCGCTGGAGGCGACGCTGGCCGACCTGACCAAGCGGTTCGGTGAAGGGACGGTGGTACGCCTGGGGGATGCGTCCCATCTGGCGGTGGAAGTCGTGCCGACGGGGTCACTGACGGTGGACATCGCCACGGGTGTGGGCGGCGTCCCACGCGGGCGCATCACGGAAATCTATGGGCCGGAGTCGAGCGGTAAGACGACGCTGTGCCTGCATGTCATCGCCGAAGCGCAGAAGCGCGGCGGGCTGGCGGCGTTCGTCGATATGGAACACGCGCTGGACCCGGCGTATGCGGAGCGGATCGGGGTGAATGTCGATACGCTGTACATCTCGCAGCCGGACACGGGCGAGCAGGCGTTGGAGATCACCGAGATGCTGGTGCGCTCCGGGGCGCTGGATGTGATCGTGCTGGACAGCGTGGCGGCGCTGGTTCCACGGGCGGAAATTGAAGGCGAGATGGGCGACTCGTTCGTGGGGTTGCAGGCGCGGCTGATGAGTCAGGCGCTGCGGAAGCTCTCCGGGGCGATCAAGCAGTCGAATGTAGCCGTGTTGTTCACCAATCAGTTAAGGGAGAAGATAGGAGTCATGTTCGGATCCCCCGAGACCACCTCTGGGGGTCGGGCGCTGAAGTTTTATGCCAGTATGCGGCTGGACATCCGGCGCATCCAGGGCATCAAGCGCGGGGAGGAAACGGTCGGCAACCGGACGAAGGTGCGCGTGACGAAGAACAAGGTGGCGGCTCCGTTCCGCGAAGCCGAGTTCGACATCATGTTCTTCGAGGGTGGGGTGAGCAAGACGGGCGAGATCGTCGATCTGGGGGTGGAACTGGGGACCATCGAGAAGCGCGGGGCGTTCTTCCGCTACAACGATGGGCTGCTGGGTCAAGGGCGTGAATCCGCTAAGGCGTTCCTGGCGCAGAATACGGCGGTGATGGACGAGATCGAAGACGCGATCCGGGCACATTTCGGTTTGCCGCCCGCGATGCTGAGGTGAGGTGGATATGTCGGAACTCAATCATCGACCGGATGTGAAAGCTTTCCTGGATGATCTGCTGATCGGAATGCCGGGAGTGAAAGCTGGGAAATCCTGGGGGTATCCATCCTACAAGGTCAACGGGAAGATCTTCGCGTTCGTGGGCGGAGAGGGCATCGCGCTCAAGCTGCCGTTGGAGCGGGTGCAGGAACTCGTGGCACAAGGCGCGGGTATCCGGCCATTCGAGGTGGCGGACGGGATCATCTGGAAGGCGTGGGTATCGATTGACCGCGCGAATCCAGAAGACTACGAACAGGACATGCCCTTGTTCGAGGAGTCGATCACGTTCGTGCTGAGCGCATAAGCGGTGTAGAATGGGCGTGGCGGACAGCCGGAAGGAGCCGACGGGTGAACGACCACGCCGACTACTCTAGCGATGACGATGAAGCGATTGAAGCCTACTGCGTGCGCTGCAAAGAGACCATCGAGGTCGAGCATCCGCAGGCGGTCTGGACGCGGCGGGGCATCCCGGCCACGCGGGGCGAGTGCCCGCAGTGCGGCGGGACGGTGTTCCGCATGGGCAGCACGGCCGCGCACAGCCGAGAGGCTCGTCCGGCGGCGGTGCAGGTGGGCAGCAGCGCCCGCACCAAACTGACCCAGGATACAGCCTACATCAACTTCGCGGAGGCTGACGCGGCTATCGCCGAGCAACTGGCGGATGACCTGCGTAAGGCGGGGATCGCAACCTGGCTGCATGAAGAGTCCGCCTCCGGCGTGCATTGGGCAGGCGGCGTACATCCGGCGCTGACGGAATGCTCGCGGATGGTATATGTCCTCTCCGCACAGGCGCTCGATGCCGAAGGGGTCGAGGCAGCCTGGCGCTACTTCCGCTCCAAAGGCAAACGTATTGTGATCGCCCAGCTTGATCCGGTCGATCCGCCTGATCCGATCCGGCGCAGTCCACGGTTCGATCTGGCGACGGATTACAAGGCGGCGTTCCGCCAGATGATCCAGGCGCTGAGCGGGTAGAGACTCAGCGGCGGTAACGCTCACGGATGCGCGGGATCAGGTATTCGCCAAAACCACGCTCAAAATCATATTCCGGTTTCCAATCCCAATCGGCGCGGGCGGCGCGGTCATCGATATCCACGGGCCAGGAATCGACAATGGCCTGCCGTTTGTGGTGCGGCTCATAGGTGATCTCGGCGCCGGGGAAGGCGGCGATGGTCTGGCGGTGAATATCGGCAGCAGTGGGGCTGAAGGCGGTGACATTGTAGACGCGACGGCTAAGGTTTTCGGCGGGCGTATGCGCCAGCTTGAGCAAGGCGCTGATGGCGTCCGGCATGACCATGAAGGGAATCTGACTATCTTCACGAACGAAGGATTTATAGGGTAAGCCCTGGGCAGCAGCGTGCACCATCTCTGGGGCGTAATCGCTGGTTCCGCCCGTGGGAGTGGTCAAGGCACTGATGAGACCTGGGAAGCGCACGGCGCGGAAATCGACGCCGGGCGCGGGTGTGGCTGCAAGCTGCTGGTAATGAAAGGTGTAGTATCGTCCGAGATGCTCGCAGTAGAGCTTGTTGCAACCGTACATGGTGGTCGGGGCGTTGTATTGGTCTTCGGAGATGGCTCCGGCTTCGGTTTTGGTCTTCAGGTCAGGCAGGCCGTAGATGGCAATCGAACTGGGGAAGATGAACTGCACGGGCGCGCCGCGCAAGCGAGACTGTACGGTCGCTAAATGCAGCAGGTTGACGGTTCCTTGAACGTTGACCCGGTGGGCGACCTCGGGGTTGAATTCCGAGTTGGTGGAGAGCAACGCTGCCAGATGGTAGATGGTGACGATCTCGTACTCGTTGATCAGGTTTTCAAGGAGGTTGGTATCGAGGATGTCGCCAATCTTGGTTTCGTAGACCAGCGGACGGATAGTTTCATCCAGGCCGCGGATGTCGAGGACGATGACCGGGGGCATGTCGCCCATCTCGGCAAGCTGGCGGATCAGACCGTGACCGACTTCGCCGTTGGCTCCGGTGATCAGAATGGCTTTGGTACGCATGGAAAGGACACTCCCATTTGTTCATGAATCAGGTTGTAACATTTCTTTCGGAAAAATTCCGCATCCTTCTTGCCCGAATGCGGATACAATCATAACGTAGTCGGGTAGGATCGTTACAGTTTGCTTTTTGAAATGTGCATGTTGAAGTACTGCTGCCGCATAATGAATTCCGTCCAATGACTCCACGTTGGCTCAGGAGAGCGTGACCTCGTGCTAGAGCATGGCCGTGCAGGACACCTGCAACTCAGTCCAGTGGTTTCACCCAACCTGGAAGCATCCAGTTCGTTCGCGGAGTATCTGATCCGGTTGCATGAAATTGGTTTCGACCTGGCGAAAGCGGAATCGATTCAGGATTTGCACCGGCAGGCGGTGGAGGCAGGACAGGCGAAGCTCGGTTTCGACCGTCTGGCGGTATTCCAGGTCGATGCGGTCAGTGGTGAGGTAAAGGCGGTATTCACCACGGATCTGACAGGGAGTTCAGTCGATGATGCCGGCTTCAGGCGGGCAGATGTTCCTGCCTATTGGCAGCAAAGCGATGCGTCTCAGGACGCATGGGGGCGGATGCAAGTCGAACTCGATGCGGCGCTGACGGACGGAGAAGGCGCGACTGGTCGCGGATGGAGAGTGACTGCCGCGCTGCATCATGAGGGGATATTGCACGGTTGGATCGTGGCGGACAATCTGGTGACTCAGCGGTCGCTGGAACCGTTCCGCGCCGAGCTACTCCAGATGTATGCGGCTTCTATCAGCCACATCCGCGGACAGATCGAGGCGCGGCAGCAGATCACGGCGAAAGACGAGCGGCTGCGGCTGGTCATGCAGGTCGCCAATATGGTGATCTGGGAATGGGATGTTCGCACGGGCGGTCTAACGACATACGACCGTGATGGCGTTCTGAACCAGTCCCCGAATTTGTTCTATGACGAAATCGCGCAGCATGTACATCCGGCTGACCGTGAGTTGATGCTTAACGGCTTCCGGGACGCCGCGCTATCGCGCAGCGCGTTTTCGATGGAGTATCGCTACTGGCATATCGATACGTATCTATGGGTGCAACTGACGGGCGCGATCAAGACCGATTCGGATGGTCTGCCGATTGTGGTCGTAGGGATATCCCAGAACGTTACCGAGCGACGGCAAGCAGCGGAAGCGCTGAAACGGTCGGAGGAACGCTTTTTCGCCGCGTTTCATGCGAATCCGTCGGCGATTGCGATCAGCACTATCGATGAGGGACGCTACATCGATGTCAATGAAAGCTGGTTGCGGCTCTTTGGCTACGAGCGCGAGGAGTGCATCGGACGCATGGATATCGAGCTGCACATCTGGGACAGCTACCGGGAGCGACGTGAGGCGCTGTTCAAGAATTACAAGGTGCAGGGCGGAATCCGTGACCTGGAAATCACGGGGAAGACACGCACTGGGCAGATGATCTATGGGCTGCTGTCCATCGAGATCATCGAACTGGAAAGCAGGCCGTACTTCCTGACGATGGTGCAGGATCTGACCGAGCGCAAGCGTTCAGAAGAACAGGCGCTGGAACTGGCGCTGGAACGGGAACGGCTGGATGCGCTGACCGATTTCATCGACACGATGTCGCACGATTTCAAAACACCGCTGGCGATCATCAACAACAGCCTGTATCTGCTGGAACGCCTCACCGATCCAGTGCGGCAGCGGGACAAGCTGGAACTCATCAAGTCACAGACGCTGTTCCTGGACAAGATGATCCACGACATTCTGACGATTTCACGGCTGAATGCGGATCTGCCACGGCAGCGCGAGTCGGTCGATTTGAATACCATTCTCCAGAGCATCGTCGAACGACTGCGGCCGACCATCGAGGCCAAGTCACTCGATGTCGAGATGGCGCTGGACAGCGGTCTGCCCAGGGTGCGCGGCAGCGTCGATGATCTGAGCCGTGCCCTGATCAATCTGATCGAGAATGCGATCACGTACACGATGCCTGAAGGCAAGATCATCGTGCGAAGCTACGTGACCGACGGTCAGGTCAGCATCGAGGTGGATGATACCGGGATCGGCATGACTGAAAGCGATCTGCGGCAGGTGTTCAAGCGGTTCTACCGCGCGGAGAATGCGCGGCTGAGCAACAGCAAGGGCACGGGGCTGGGGCTGGCGATTGTCAAGCGGATCGTGGAAATCCACGGCGGGCGCGTCGATGTGAAGAGTACACTGGGCGAAGGCAGCACGTTCTCGATTCATCTCCCGGTCGCGGAGATGGCTGTTTGATCGACAGGCTGCGGGTGGGGATCATTCGCTCAGCGATGATCCTGCTGGTCAGCGTCCTCTCGGCTTCGGCGGCGGCGCAGCCTGCTCCGATCCTCGCTTCCCGGTTGGGAATTACGTTCATCAGTTCGCTCGATCATCCGGCCAATGAGCTGCGCTACCAGCGGGCGCTCTTGCTCGGCGCGGGCTGGAATCGCTGGCCGCTGTATTGGGATCGGGCGGAACGTTCGCCAGGGGTGTTCGACTGGAGCAGCTACGACCGGTTGGTGCAGGCCGATCTGGAACACGGCCTGCGGCTGAATGTGATCCTGCTGGGAAGGCCGGGTTTTCATGCCAGCGGCGGGAGCATCGGCGGTCTGAACAGTCCTGTGTTCAGTGATGGCACGGATGAGATCGGGCCGGGGAAGCAGATCAACGGCGCGAATCCGTGGGCGGTGTTCGTCAGCAGCGCGGTGCTGCGCTATAAGCCGGGGGGGAGTCTGGCTGCACAACTCGGCTGGCCGGTAAATCGGGGCGTGACCGTCTGGGAAGCCTGGAACGAGCCGGACTTGCCGCTGTTCTGGACGGGCGGGGTGGAGCAGTATGCGCGGCTGCTGAAGGTGACGTATCTGTCGGCGCATCAAGCTGATCCGAACGCGATGGTGATGTTCGGCGGGCTGGCGTATGGCAACCCCGATGAAAATGATTGGTTGGCGAAGG
>JAEUQZ010000303.1 GCA_016788965.1 Anaerolineae bacterium
TGGTGGCGGTGGCAAACGGCAGCACCTTCGGACATGGGATGCGGATCGCACCGCACGCGCGCACCGACGACGGGATGTTCGATGTGATCCTGGTCAAAGGGGTATCACGGCCGACGATTCTTTCGGCGCTGTACCGGGTCTATAACGCCACGCACCTGACGCATCCGGCGGTGATGCATACCCGCGCGCACAGCGTGCAGGTGACGGGAACCGAGGGGATGCTGGGTCTCGACCTGGATGGCGAACATGCCAGTGGGCATGACCTGCGCTTCAGCATCCAACCAGGGCTGCTGGATGTGCTGCTATGAGGATGTGATGGCTTCCCCCGCAGGCTGACGTTTCCGCAGAAAATCATTCCCCAACCACCCCACTGACAGCAGCACAACCCCTACTCCCAGCAGTACCACAGCACGGCTGCGCTCCAGCAGGATGGCACGCATTTCGATATCGGAGGCCATCAACATCTGGGCTTCGGCATTGTCCGGGCTGATGGTCTGGCCGCTGGATTGAATCTGGTAGGCGAGGTTGCCTTCGAGCCGCTGCGACATGGATACAAACTGTACAAAGCCGAAAATGATCCCGACTATTCCCAGAATTATCAGCGCCAGGAGGATGGGGCGCAGGTTTTCGCGGCTGAACCAGTGCTTCATGAAGACCCCTTTGCTGCGTCAACACGGCCTGGGCATCCAGACCGGAAGATCATTCTATGCGATGGGCAGGCAGGCGGCAAGACGCGGACACCAGGAACGATCAGGCGAAAAAGGCGCAAATGAAAGTTTGTTGCGCGTAAGAAGGATTGACGGTATGATGATTGCGGCTCCGGTCATGGCTGTTGATTCGGGGCCAGTCCAGACAAAAACATTACAGCAAGGAGTTCCTAAATGGTTAAGCGGATCGCGTTCGTTGGTTTTCTGATCGTCGGTATCCTCCTGGTCTCGCTGGGCGTGGCCGGGGCGCAGGATGCCCAGCTCAAGTTCATCATGATTGCTCATGGCAGCCCGGCCGGCAATCCCTTCTGGTCGACGGTCGAGAAGGGTATGGTCGATGCCTGCGCTCTGCTGAGCGCGGACTGCACGTGGCTCGGCGACCCCAGCTACAGCGCCGAAGCGATGGCTGCCTACT
Organism: Anaerolineae bacterium; assembly: GCA_016788965.1. GTDB lineage: Bacteria > Chloroflexota > Anaerolineae > Aggregatilineales > Phototrophicaceae > CFX2. The sequence continues at coordinate 1,123 of JAEUQZ010000303.1, forward strand.
GGGAAGATGCACTGGCCGCTCAGCCGACCGGTATCGGCACGACGGCTCCGGATGCGGAAGTGGTTCGCAGCGGTGTTGAAACCGCTCGCAGCCAGGGCATCCCGGTGATCATCTTCAACACCGCCGACAAGAATGCGGGCACGGACAAGGCCCTTCAGGTTCTGTTCTATGTGGGCGCGAACGAATTCACGGGCGGCGTGAGCAATGCTCGCCGCGTGTTCGCCGCTGCCGAAGCTGCCGGAACCCCGATCAATCGCGGCGTCTGCACGATCCAGGAACAGGGCCACAGTGGTCTGGAAGCTCGCTGCGCGGGCGTCCGTTCGGTCTTCGATGAAATGGGCGTCCAACTGGACATCCTGGACATCGTGAACGACCCGACCGAGAGCGCGGGCAAGATTTCCGAATACTTCACCGCCAACCCGGACACCAACGCGATCTTCATGCTCGGCCCGAACCCGTCGGCCGCGCTGAACCTGTACCTGAATGAATCTGGCCGTACCGACCTGTTTGCGACCACCCACGACACCAGCGAAGAAATCTTCGATATGATCGAACAGGGTCGTCTGCTCCAGGCCATCGACCAGCAGCCCTACCTCCAGGGCTTCGAGACGATCATGTGGCTGTTCCTGAACCGCCCGTACAAGCTCCAGCCCGGTGGCGACATCTGCACCGGCCCTGGCGTGATCGATCAGAGCAACCTTGAGGCGATCCGCGCGCTGGTCGCCGGTGGCTATCGCTAAACGACAGCCAGAGATCGAATGAAACGAATGGGGGGGCAAACTGCTCCCCCATTTCGTAGGTCGTGGTTGGACAAACACCCCACTTTCACATTCGTGGAAGCACTAACCCGGATGGTCGTTCGGCAGGCCTGTCCTCACGAATACCGAATCATCAGGCGCTAGAAAAAGGTTTCGAGAATTATGAGCAGTTATGCCGCAACAGCAGCCCGCGCTTCCTTTAATCGCTCTCGTACAACCAACCTCATTCTTCTCCTGATTACGGCAATCGTCAGTTTAGTTCTGGCCGAGCAGGTGGCCGCCGGGTGGCTCGCGCTGGGCGACCGCGCGAACATCAGCCGCCGCGAGTTCAACCTGACCGAGATCGTGGTGATCGCCGGCGCGGGGCTGTGGGGATTATACGCGCTGTGGACGGGGTTGAGCCTGCTCCGCCAGCGCGAAAGTTACGGCATTCGGGAATACTTCGACGACAGTGGCAGCCGTCCAACCAACCTGAGCTTCACGACGGCAGTGCTGGGAGCCACAGGCGTGATCTGCCTGTTGATCGCCGTACAGGTAGCGACGGGATGGCTTGCGCTGGGCGACCGCGTCAACATCAGCCGCCGCGAATTGAACTTCCTGGAAATCGGGACGATCCTGCTGGGCTTGTTCTGGAGCGGGTTGTGTTTGCGGACGGTGCTGGGCATCGTCCGCCGGGAGCGGCCGTCCTGGTCGTGGGCACAGTGGGGCCTATTCATCTCGGCACTGACGGGCGGAATCATTTTGCTGTCGGGCGTGTTCGATATTCCCGGCATGATTCCGCGCGGCGGGACGATTGCCGATAATCCGGCAACGGCGCTGCTGCTGGCCGCGCCGGGTCTGATCATCCTGCTGTCCACACTGGTGAGCTATCGACTAATCACGCAAGATTACGGCGACCCGATGGTGCAGAAGTCGATCAGCGGCAGCGTAGGTGAGCGGGCACGGGCACGCGATATCAGTTCGGCGCGGCTGCCAGCCGGCCAGTCGATCCGCAACCAGCTTGCCAAGTCTCCGGGCGCGGGCGCGATCATCGGCTTCGTGGCCTTGTTCGTGTTCTTCTCGGTGGCGACGGATTTGTTCCTCCAGCCGCAGTCGCTGGCCGGGGCGCTGACCAACAATATCACACGCGGGATCATCGCTATCGGCGCGACGATGCTGATGATCTCCGGGGAATTCGACCTGTCGGTCGGTTCGCTCTTGGGGATTGGCGGGCTGACGTTCATCGGCCTCATCACGGCGCAGCTTACCTTCGGGCTGCTGCTGGCGATGCTGTCGATCCCGGTCACGTGCTGGGTGATCGGCGCGTTCGTAGATGGCAGGAGCGCACGCGGGCTGATCGTCGGCGTGGGATGGTACGCATTCGTCCTAGTGGCCGGGACCGCTACCGGATGGCAACTCCCCCCACTCGACCCGGTAATTTCGGCAGTGGGGGCGATGCTGGTGTGCATCGGCTTCGGCTATATGAACGGCTTCCTGCTGATCCGCACAGGCATCCCGTCGTTCATTGTCACACTCTCGACGCTGCTGATGCTGCGCGGGATTCCACTGGTGCTTATCGCCGGGGGGAAGACGCTGCGCTATGTGGACTATTACAATGAACCGCCGTTTATCAGCATTAGCCGAATTCTGCTGATCGTGGTGGCGGTGGTATTCATCGGCGGATTGGGGCTGATCGGCCAGTCGGTCATCCGGGGGCTGTGGACGGGTTTCCGCAACCGGGTGGATAATTACGACCGCAATCCGAGCGATTTCCGCACGCTGGCGCTGATCTTCCACGGGATGTATCTTTCCGCGCTAGTCGTGATCGTGGTGGGAGCAATTTTCCTGATGGCCGGTACGATCCTTGACCAGATCAGCCAATTGGGTCAGGGCAGCACGTTCCTGCAAATCAGCTTCTTCGACATCCTAAACGGACGTATCGGCTCGCTGCCGCTGATCGGGGAAATCTCGCGGGAGATCAACCTGCGAATCGGCGTATTCTGGTGGCTGGTGCTGGTGGTGATCTTCCAGTTCGTGCTTCAACAAACACGCTACGGCAACGCGACCTTCGCAGTGGGCGGGAACGCGGGCGCGGCACGGGCGCAAGGTATCAACGTCAACCGGATCAAGATCAGCAATTACATGCTGGTGGCGGTGCTGGTGGGGGTTGCCGCCCTATTGGACGCGGCACGGCTGCAAAGCATCGACGCGCTGCGCGGGACGGGTCTGGAACTGGAAGTGATCGCCGCTACCGTGATCGGCGGGGCGCTGCTCTCCGGCGGGTACGGCAGCATCATCGGGGCGCTCTTAGGTGTGTTCATCTTCGGGATGATGCAGACGGGTCTGGTGCTGATCGGCGTAGACGCGCGGCTCTTCGACGCCATCATCGGGGCAATCATTCTGATGGCGGTGGTGATCAACAGTTGGTCACGGAGGATCAAGACATGAGCGAGGGAAACGGAACACCGCTGGTCAATATGCGCGACATCGTCAAGACGTTCGGGACGATCAATGTTCTGCGCGGGATCGATTTCGAGGTGGGACGGCAGGAGATCGTCGGTCTGCTGGGCGACAACGGGGCGGGCAAATCCACGCTCATCAAGATTCTGACGGGCGTGTATACGCCGAGCGGCGGTCAGATTTACTTCGAGGGGCAGACGGTCACGATCAACTCGCCCCAGGATGCGCGGCATCTGGGTATCGAGACGGTTTATCAAGACCTGGCGCTGGTTCCACTGATGAGCATCTCGCGCAACTTCTGGTTGGGTCAGGAGATCACACGGCGGATCGGGCCGTTCGAGGTACTGGACAAGCAGGAAATGGCCGACCGCACCCGTCAAGCCCTGCTGGACATCGGCATTCACATTCGCAACCCGGATGAGCCGGTCGGATCACTCTCCGGCGGTGAGCGACAGTCGATTGCCATCGGGCGGGCGGTGTACTTCGGCAAGAAGCTGCTGATCCTGGACGAGCCGACTTCGGCGCTCTCGGTCGGCGAGACGGCGAAGGTGCTGGAATATACGCGGGCGGCCAAAGATCGGGGCATGTCGGTCATCTTCATCTCGCACAATATCGGCCATGTTCACAAAGTGGCCGACCGATTCACGATCATCAGCCACGGGCAGAAGGTCGGCGACTTCCGCAAAGAGGAGGTCGGCGAGATGGAAGTGGCGCAGATGGTGATGACGGGTGAAGTCCCGGAGCGGCTGCGGCTGGTGACAACCGGGGATGATTAGCAGGGATTAGGGATTAGGGACTGGGGATTAGGGAAAACGAATTCCACCACAGTTCCCTGACGGGAAGGCTTCGCACGGGCGCAGAGAATATCCAGAAGATGTGCGGGGTGGTTGAAAGCGGCAGATCGATAAGGTACTCTTGGGGCAAATAGAGGCCGGGTTTTCTGCAAGAAGGGACGATTTGGGGTTATGTATCACCGACGCTTCTTTACACTGCTGCTGCTGACTGCGCTGTTCCTGGTGGCGGCCTGCGCCCCAGAGAACCTGGATATTACGCCGACGCCGATTCCAACGCCCGTTCCGACGATCAAGGTGGATGTCAAAGGGGCGGTGAATGACCCCAAAGTGGTCGAGCTGATACAGGGGAGCCGAGTACAGGATGCCATCGATGCGGCGGGAGGGGCTGCCGAGAATGCTGACCTCACGCGGCTGAATCTGGCGCAAATCCTGAGTGATGGAGCGGCGGTCACGGTTCCCGTGACCGGTGAGAACACCGCCAGCGATGCGAGCGGGGGCGTGACCGAGGCCACGGTTGAGGCTCCGGCGGTCGCAGTGGAACGGCTGCTGCTCGAATACATCGTCAGCACGATTCCGGGCAACATCACGGCTGGGACGATTGCATGGCGGCGCGACCCGGCGGCGACGATCACCTGGGTGGAGCGCGACGGAGGGGCTACGGCGCGGTTGGCTTTCATCGAGCCGGGCGGTGGGGCGATGGAACTGACCTTCGGCGTGTTTCCGAGCAACGAGGTGGCGCTCTCGGTCTTCGAGCGCACCAAGACCTCGATTGAACAACAGGTGCGGTTGGAAGAAAAGGACGAATTCCCGAAGCCCAACGGCTTCGGTCAGGGCACGTATGGGCGCGATGCCATCTTCGTGCGGGACAACATTTATATCCGGGTGGCGGTTCCACGCCTGTCCGGGTCGGCGGCTGACCCGCTGGTTCCGATGGGACGCGAAGCGTTCAGAATCCTGGACAGCGCATTGGCTTCCTACACTCCGCCCGGATAACCGCTGCCCAACTTCAGGCATTCCAGGGAGGACGCGCAAGTGCACTCCTCCCTCTCTCGAAGAATTACCACAAAGGACGAAGGTCATCTCATGGGACTGGGCAAACAAATCCGCCTCAACCGTATTTTCGCGCATCCTTCCGGCAATCTGTGTTCGGTGGCGGTGGATCACTTCATGGTGTACAACCTGGGTCTGCCACCGGGACTACGGCACATCCGCGCGACGCTGGAAGCGGTGATGGCCGGGCAACCAGATGCGGTGACGATGCATAAGGGCATCGCCGCGTCGCTGTGGGGCCAATATGCCGGGAAGACTCCGCTCATTCTGCAAAGCAGCGGGGTACGACCGGATGATACGGCTATCGAGCAGTTCGCCACGGTGGAAGATGCCGTGCGGCTGGGAGCGGATGCTCTC
>JAEUQZ010000304.1 GCA_016788965.1 Anaerolineae bacterium
GAAACCGCCTTTAGGTCCGGGATTGCCATAGTACTCACAGACTGTCGGCAGGCGCTGCCCCGTCAAGGGGATTGAAACGACGTAGTCCGTCATTCCAGGCTCAACCCGCTTGCTGTCGGCAGGCGCTGCCCCGTCAAGGGGATTGAAACACTGTTTGCCAACAAGGTTCACCTTGCTTGCAATACCTGTCGGCAGGCGCTGCCCCGTCAAGGGGATTGAAACGTATAGGGCTCGTTGCAATCGGCGCGGACGGTCTGGCCTGTCGGCAGGCGCTGCCCCGTCAAGGGGATTGAAACACATGACCTGCGTGCTGTAGCCGTTGACCTTTATGTCTGTCGGCAGGCGCTGCCCCGTCAAGGGGATTGAAACGTGCTGCCTTGAGCAGCTGCCGTCCCGATATTCCCGCTGTCGGCAGGCGCTGCCCCGTCAAGGGGAGCGGCGCAGACGCAAGAATCCCCTCACGGGGATTTTTGTTTTTGGGGTATTGGGGATCGTTCTTCTAGGAGGGACGCTCAGGCGGTGTGATCCCGCAGCACGGGGATGACCTGCTCGCCGAGGATGCGGATGCCCTGGGCCGGGACGAGTCCGTGGGGTGTGCCGAACTCGATGCGCCCCGCCCCGGCCGCGAAGCAGCGCTCGGCCTGCGCGATCAGGTCGGCAGCGTTCCCGGAGAAGGCGAAGCGATCCAGCAGTTCATCGGAGACCAGCCGCGCCCCGGCCTCGAACTCGCCGCGGTCGGCATGGGCTTGCAGCCGGGCGATCAGTTCCGGCTCGACCTGCGCCGTCGGATCCAGCGGCGCGACCACGGGCAGATACAGCACCGCCGCGCGGCGGGCGGCTTCACGGGCAGCCTCGCGGTCCTCGTCGGCCACCGTCACCGCCCCCAGCACGATCCCGACTGTGCCGGGTGCGCGTCCGGCCCGCGCCTCGCCCTCGGCGATAAAGGCGCGGATCACCGGGACGATGGCGGGGTTGGCCGAGCCGCCCACCTTGACCTCATCGGCGATCTCCCCGGCCAAAGCGCACAGCCTGCGTCCCCACGAGCCGATCATCACCGGGATGGGGCGTTCGGGCAGCGGATAGGGGGCGCGGACGCTCTCGGCAATCTGGTAAACCTCACCCTGGAAGCCGCCCGATCCGCCGCTGAGGAACTGCCGCACGATGGCGACCGCCTCGCGGATGGCCTGGATCGGGCGCGGGATTTCGGCCATGCCGTGCTGCGCCAGCCATGCCCCCCGCGCGATCCCCAGGTAGGCTCCACCGGGGGCGACGCTCGCCAGCAGGGCCGTCTCCGCCGCCATATCTACCGGGTGGATGCGTGACGGTGAGACCGCCGCCGGCCCCACCCGCGCCCGGCGCAGATGCGGAGCCATCAGCAGCAGCGGGCCGTAGCTCGGATGGAAAGGCGCATCGCAGTACACGCTGACCGCATCGAAGGCGTACTGATCGACATGCTTTGCCAGCGCGATGTACTCCGCCGGGGTCTTATCCGTCTGAAAGGCGATGCTGATCTCGCGCCGCGCCATCTCTGCCCTCTGTATTTCTCTGTGTCCTCTGTGCCTCTGTGGTGGCATTTATCCCACCCGCAGCCGCTCCGCCGGGACGCCGTTGCGCGTCATCAGCAGACCGCGCGTCCGGGATTTTACCCCTCGGCGTCGCCGACTCTACCCGCCTGTTTTCATCCCTTCGTGGTGTCGTTTTCCCACTTGAGGTTGAACCACCTGATACGAGCGGGAGCGGTCTCAACTACCCCAGGCATTAGGTGGATTCCGTTGCCCGTTGTGCCAGCTTGCGGATCATGCCGGAGAAGATCAAGCTGTGCAGTGGGTACAGTCCATACCAGTACAACAGACCAAACAGTCCCTTGGGCGCGAAGAATGCGGTCTGGGTGAGCTGGGTACTGCCGTCCTCGAGTGGTTCCGCCTTAAATTGCAGCCACGCCAGTCCAGGCACTTTCATCTCAGCCCGCAGCCGCAGTAACCTGTCCGGCTCCACAGCTTCGACACGCCAGAAATCGAGCGCATCACCGACACGTACTTCTGTGGGGTGTCGCCGCCCACGTCGCAGTCCAACTCCACCGACAAGACGATCCAACAGCCCTCTTAAATACCATGCCCAATTAAAGTACAGCCAACCATTGCTCCCGCCGAGGCGGGCAAAAGCCTGAAACACGGCACTGGGTGTCGCCCTGACGAATTGCTGTCGCTGTTCGAGGAACATACCCTCATGTGTGGAGAGCACCGCGGGTGGCTGATCAGGTTGGCTGCTCACCAGTGCATCGGCCCAACTCGTTTCGACTTCACTGGCTTTCAACTTCTCCAGCGCCCGGCTGACCGCTACGGCAAAGGTCCCCGGCTGAATGTCCGGGAAGAGTTTACGGGCTGTATCGCCGCGCACGATGACTTCATTACGCAGCCCTTCAATCAGCGGACGAGCAATATCGCTGGGGATGGGTGTCACCCAGTGCACCCAGTATGACGAGAGGTGCGGCGTCAGTACCGGTACCGGGATCATGAAGCGACGCAGCCCACGCGCGCGCGCATAGCCAAACATCATGTCGCGGTAGGTCATGATCTCTGCCCCGCCAATTTCAATGATTTGGCCCGCGCTCTCTGGGGTCTTCACTGCGCTGACCAGATAGTCCAGCGTGTCACGAATGCCAATGGGCTGAATGCGTGTAAAGACCCAACGCGGACAGATCATGATGGGGACACGCTCGGTCAGATAACGAATCATCTCGAACGACAAACTGCCCGAACCGACAATGACCCCGGCGCGAAACTCTGTGACTGGAACGGCGCACTCGCGCAATGCGTCACCGGTTTGTTGACGTGACCGTAAATGCGGTGACAGCGCCGTTGTGGTATCCCCCAAACCACCCAGGTAGATAATGCGCTTTACCCCCTGGCGTTCCGCCGCGATACCGAAGTTACGCGCTGCCCGGATGTCGCGCTCATGAAAGTTCTCCCCGCCGCGCATACTGTGAATCAGATAATAGGCCGCATCGATGCCCGCCAGTGCCGCGTCCAGCGTATCCGGTTGGAGTACATCGGCTTGCACGACATCAACCTGGGCGATCCATGAGCGTCCCTGTAACCGGATGGGATCGCGCACCATCACCCGCACCCGATAGCCTGCCGCTAGAAGCAGTGGAACAAGTCTTCCGCCGATATAGCCCGTCACACCCGTGATGAGCACATACTGAGGCTCAGAAGGTGAAATGCCATTCATCGTTGTGACCTCAGCCAGCTATTCTGCCAGAATGATAGGAACAGGCGCGGGTCGCCAGCAAGGAAATGCTGGCTGCTCCGATTAAAGTGTGGAGGCTCGGTCATTGGGAATGATATTCAGAAGTCCCGGCCAAATAATCGAGCGTCTTCATCATCAGTATAACAGGAATAGAGAAGCTTCTCACGCCGTACATGGCTTCGGATGCGTAGATGTGTTCGTACCAGCTAAAATACCCATGACCCGAAAATACCCCACCCGCTCCGTATGATCTTGGCGGTTCAATCCGTATTGGATATTCGTCTTTGGGTGTGATGCCATTTCATAGGGACTCTGCGGTTAAATCTTCTTCTCTTGTCTTTCTCTGTCTCCTCTGTGCCTCTGTGGTGGTATTTATCCCACCCGCAGCCGCTCCGCCGGGACGCCGTTGCGCGTCATCAGCAGATCGCGCGTCCGGGCGATCTCCGCCTGCACCTGCTCGGCTGACCAGCCCAACGCCTCGCCGGCCGCCTCGGCGATGGCGACCAGCGCCGCCCCGTTCACCAGGCCGAGCATGGCGATCCACGACCGCCGCAGCAGCAGGTCATCGACATGTTCGACGCGCTCGTTGGCCGCCAGGAACATGATCTCGCGGCGGCTGTAGCTTGGCAAACCGTTCAGCGGCGCATCCGCCCCGGCAGCGATGAACCGCGCTACCGCTTCCGCCCGCGTGCCATAGCGCTCGAACAAATCCGCCAGCCGCGCCATCGGCACGCCGCTGCGCCCGCTCATCAGCTTCAGCCAGCCTTCGCGGGCATCGGCTTTGCGCGGATAATCCTTCCCGCCGCCGATGGGCAGGTTCTCGGTACTCTGCTGGCGGCTGCGTCCCAGGAACGTCAGCGCCTTGTCGGTCGTCTGCGCGGAGAGGGCGCGGTAGGTCGTCCATTTGCCCCCGACCAGCGAATAGATCGGGAAGTGGACGGCCGCGTCCGGCGCGACCTCGACCACGCTGTGATCGCGCGTCACCAACCCGACGAAGGCGACATCGCTGGAGGGCAGCGGCCGCACCCCAGAGAAGTGGAAGACGATCTGCGACCGCTCCACCTGCATCTCCGGCAGGATGTGCTTGCTGAATTGCAGGAAGTAATCGATCTCCTCGTCACTGCACACCGCCTCATCGGGATCATCGCAGCGCAGATCGGTCGCGCCGATGATGACCTTGTCGCGGAAGGGCATGAAGATCGCCAGCCGCCCGTCGATGTTCTCGAAGAAGATCGAACTGCCGTTGACCACCCGCGCCAGTTCGGGATGATCGACCACGATGTGCGAGCCTTTCGTCCCGCCGATGTAGCGGGTCGGCCGCTGCATCGAGCGGTTGACGAAATCGATCCAGGCCCCGCCGGCGTTGATGACCAGCTTGGGCTTGACGCTGAAGGTCTCACCCGTGGTTTCATCGCGCAGCGTGACCGAGTCGCCGCCTCCGCTCACCACCGCGCAGTAATTCAGCGCGTGCGCCTTCTCCGACGTGGCCTCGGCATCCAGCACCAGTTCGACGGCGATGCGCTCGGCCTGCGGCATCAGGCAGTCGTAGTACGAGGCCGCCCCGATGATGGCCGGGTTCAGTTTGCTGTGGCGTTCCAGCGCCTGCTGGCGGTTGAGCATCTGGTGCGTCGGCGTGGCGCGGTCATTGCGCGTGAACCAGTCGTAGAACATCATGCCGAGCTTGACGACCAGGTAGCCGCGCTCGCTCGGCCGCTGGAGCAACCCCAGGAACTTCAGCGGCGCGTTCAGCAAACCGGAGAACCAGTGGAACACCGGGATGGTCGTTTGCAGCAGTTCGACCGCGTGCGGCGCGTTCCGCAGCAGGCGGTTGCGTTCGTGCAGCGATTCGCTCACCAGCCGGAAATCGCCGTGTTCCAGGTAGCGCAGCCCGCCGTGCGCCTGCCGTGATGAGGCCGCGCTCGACGCCGAGCAGAAATCGGCCTTGTCCACCAGCAGCACATCCACCCCTTGCAGCGCCAGATCGCGGAACGTGCCGATGCCGTTGATGCCCGCGCCGATGATGAGGACGCTCACCTCCGGCTGCTGGCGGTAATGCTCGATGATCTGCTGGCGGTTCATGGATGATTCCTGCCTGTGAGTCCAATGGGGTGATTTCTGTTCAGTATACCGCGCCGATTTCCCTTTGCCGCCCACCTGGATATACTCGGCGGGAGAAAACTGGACTGGCTCAAGGGTGCAATCTGCTCTTGGGGGCGCTGTGTTCTCGGACGCCAAGAATGGCGTCCCTACCCAGACAAGAATCGTAGGGACGGGCTTCTGCCCGTCCGCCCGCGATGAGAACCTTGCCCCTAATCTGCATATGCCCCTGCTTCAACAAGGTTATTCCGGGCAATGGACGAACTGATCTTAGGCATCGATATCGGCACGACCAACGTCAAAGCCCTGCTGGCGACACCCGATGGCCGCGTCGTCGCCCAGGCCAGCGAGAGCTATCCCCTGCTGACTCCCCGTCCCGGCTGCGTCGAGCAGAATCCCGAAGACTGGTGGACGGGCACGGCGCGAGTCGCCCGCGCGGTCATGAGTCAGGCCGCCGCTCAGCCGGAGCAGGTCAAAGCCATCGGCCTGAGCGGGCAGGGCGCGGGAGCCGTGCTGGTCGATGCCAACGGCCAGCCTGTCCGCCCCGGCATCATCTGGATGGATGCCCGCTCCGAGTCCCAGTGCGAGCAGATGCGCCAGCGCTGCGGCCCGCGCATCCTGGCGATCAACGGCAAGCAGCCCGCCCCCTACAACATGGACCCCAAGCTCATCTGGTTGGCCGAACACGAACCCGACTCGCTCGCCCGCGCCGCCCACAGCCTGACCACCACCGGCTACGTCAACCTGCGGCTGACTGGCGAAGCCGTGCTGAATGTCTCTGACGCCAGCATCCCCTTCGCCTTCGATCAGGCCGCCTGCGACTGGTCGGAGGAACTCATCGCCTGCTTCGGCGTGCCCCGCCGTTTATATCCACGAGTCGCCCCCTGCCAGCACCTCATCGGCGGACTGCTCCCCCAGGCCGCCGCCGCGATGGGCCTGGCCGCCGGGACGCCCGTCATCGCCGGCGGCGAGGATACCTCGGCGGCGGGGCTGGCGGTCGGCGTCAGCCAGCCGGGACAGGCCATGCTCTCGCTGGGCACAGGCGGCTCGATCTACATCGCTCAGGATCGCGCCCTGGCGCACCCCAACCTGCTGACCTTCGCCCATGTGCTGGAACGGCAGTGGTTCGTCGGCGGCACGATTGTGGCCTTCGGCGCGTCGCTGGCCTGGTGTC
>JAEUQZ010000305.1 GCA_016788965.1 Anaerolineae bacterium
ATGCCGATGCGGAACTTGAACTGCCGGTCCTCCGGCACATTGACGTTGCGCTTCGGCATGCCGCGCTGGATCTCGACCGCGCAGCGCGCCGCGTTGAGCACGCTGCCGAACTCGACCATGAAGCGGACGGCTTCGGGGTCGGTTTCGTCGTGGGGGATGACTTCCAGCAGCTTGAGGTGGCGAGGCGGGTTGAAGAAGTGCGTGCCCATGAAGCGGCGGGTGAAATCCGGGCCGAAGTCTTCGGCAATGGCGGCGATGGGCAGGCCGGAGGTATTGGTGGTGATGAGCGCATCCGGGCGGGCGAGTTCGATGAGCTTCGCCATCAGGCTGCGTTTGACATCGAGGCGCTCGACGATGACTTCGATGATCCAGTCGGCATCGGCGACTTTCGGCAGATCGTCATCGAGGTTGCCGACGTGGATGCCTTCAACATCGGACGCCGAGAAGACCTGCGGCGGCCGTGAGGACTGAATCTTCTTGAGGTTGTCCAGGACGATAGCATTGCGGCGAGCGGGTGGATCGCCCGGCTGCGTGCCTTTGGCGGGGATGTCGAACAAGGTGGTTTCGACCCCGACACCCGCGAGCAGCGTGGCGATCCCGCTGCCCATCGTGCCAGAACCGATGACAGCGGCCTTACGAATAGAGTACGGCATGGATTTTCAAGAGCCTCACAATCTTCTAGTAAAGGATCGATCCTCAACACAAAGGCAGTGGACGGCAGAATAAGCTGCCGTCCACTCGAACATCAGGCTAATTCGTGGCGGGAGTAGCCCAGGAGACGGCGGGCGATAATCAGGGTGTTGATCTGATCGGTGCCTTCGTAAATCTGGGCGATCTTGGCGTCACGCATCCATTTCTCGGCCAGCCATTCGCGGCTGTAACCCATCATGCCGAGGATTTCGACGGCTTTCTGGGCGACGAAGGCGGAAGCGCGTCCGGCCTTGAGCTTGCACATGGAGGCTTCCATCGGGTTGGAGAGTCCTTCATCGACCATGGAGACGGCGCGGAGGGTCAGCAGATGGGCGGCCTTCATCTGGGCTTCCATCTCCAGGACATCGCGCTGGATGGCGGTCAGCTTGTGATAGGGCAAGCCGTAGGGGATTTCTACGCCGTTTTCGGCCAGCTTCTCCTTGACAAATTCGAGGGCAGCGCGGCCGACGCCGAGGGCGCTGGCAGCGACCATCGGGCGGCTGGCGTCGAAGGTCGCCATCGCGCCCTGGAAGCCTTTGTTATCGCGGCTGGCCTGGACTTCACCGCTGCCGAGGATGTTATCCGCCGGGATGCGGGCATTGTGGAAAAAGATAGCGGCGGTATCGCTGGCGCGGATGCCGTGCTTGTGTTCAACCTTGCCGATGCTGACGCCAGGGGTTCCGGCTTCGACGACGAAGGATTTGATGCCGGCGCGTCCGGCGTGCTTGTTGACAGTGGCCCAGACGATGCACAGGCCGTTGGATTCTTCGAGGGCGAGTTTGCCGCTGGTGATGAAAATCTTCTGGCCGTTGATGATCCACTCGTTGGTTTCTTCGTCGAAGTGGGCGGTGGTCGCCATAGCGGAGTTATCAGAACCCGCGCTCGGCTCGGTGATCGCCATCGCGCCCCAGACGGGTTTATCACCTTCAGCGAAGCGCTGGAGAAGGCGGAGCTTCTGCTCGGTCGTGCCGACGGCTTCGATGGCCGCGCCGCCGAGGGCGGGGGTCGGCAGGCACAGGTAAATGCCGACATCGCCCCAGGAGAGCATCTCGATCTGGAGCATCAGCCCCAACATGCGGGTTCCGCCGCGTTTGGATTTCTTCTCGCCGTTGCCGCCGTTGGTGGCTTCGGTCTGCTGACGGAGTTTGTCGAGGGTGGCCTTCTGCTGGTCGCGCAGGATGGGCCACATCTGTTCGACGAAGACGGTCGGGCGTTCGTGTTCGTTTTCATCCAATTGGCGCGAGAAGGGGCGCATGGTGGTCTCGGCCATCCACTTGACCATCTGGGTCTGCTGCTGGATGAATTCGGGGATTTCAAAGTTGATGGGCATGTCTACACCTCCACCTGATTACACGTTCCATATTGATGATTGGTCAGCATCCTGAAGGCGATTTGATGGGCACGATCGGCAGTCAGCGGGCGCAATCAGGCGGTCGAATGAACCGGGGCGGGTAGGCGGTTTTGCGCCGCCAGACACTAAAGTGTCCGGCTGCCGAAAAGCCATGTCCACTAAAGGGACAGGGCAAACCGCGATATCCATTCCGTTCGTTAGAGACACTTTCGCGCCCATACGTCCTTGCCGAACTAAGCAGGTCATACTCATCAAGATCGCCAGACTAGACGATTGCCATCCCGGTGAAGGTTGGGAAGCCGCGTCCATTCCGCAGCCAGCGCTCAACCGGGTATTCACGAATGAAACCGTAGCCGCCAAGGACCTGGACGCCGCTGTCACAGACCTTAAGGGCCATCTGGTCGGCGTATTGTTTGGCGAGATAGGCTTCGCGGGTGGCGTCCTCGCCCTGGTCGAGTTTCCAGGCGGCTTCCCAGGCCATCAGGCGGGCAGAGTCCACTTCCAGGGCCATCTCGGCCAGCATGAAGGCGACGGCCTGGTTCTGGGCGATGGGTTTGCCGAACTGGACGCGCTCTTTGGCGTAATCGCGGGCGTATTCCATGGAGGCCCGGCCGACGCCGACGGCCAATCCTGCCAGAGCGACACGCTGGCGGTTGAGGAGCGCCTCGTAATTGATGCCGACTGCGCCGCCGAGTCTGGCAGAGGCATCCAGTTCCACGTCGTTGAAGTGGACGCGGAAGGTCGGCAGGGCGCGGAGGCCCATGAGCTGTTCGCGCTGCTCGATGACGACGCCGGGCGTGCCCTTCTCGACCAGGTAGGCGTTGGGCTGGCCGGTTTCGGCATCGCGGGCGTAGACCAGCATCCAGATGGCTTCATCCGCCAGGGGGACATAGGCCTTGACGCCGTTCAGCCGCAGCTTGCCGCCGACGGCTGAGGCGGTGGTCGCCAGTTCGTGGGGGTCGAAGAAGACGCCCGGTTCGAGCAGCGCGGCGGTCATGGGCACGAAGTCTTCTTCCAGGAGCGGCGGTAGAAGCTGTTCGCGCTGCTCGGCTGTGCCGTAGAGGACGACGGGATAGGCCAGCAGCGCGGGAGTCAGAATGTGCATGGCGGTGGCGAGGTCGCCATAGGCGAGTTCCTCGGCGGCCAGCACGCCCGTGACGGCACTCATCTCACCGAAGCCGCCCAGTTCGGTCGGAATGGCCGAAGGGATCAGGCCGATCTGCCAGCCCGTCTTGACGACGTTCAAGGCGGGTTCACTGGCTTCATCGGCGTCGTGCGAGGCCGGGCGGACGGCACTGGTAGCGAAACGGTGAACGGAGTCGAGCAATAAACGCTGCTCTTCGGTGGGGGTAAACGAAACCATGACTACTCCTTATCCAAACTCAGAGCGGGGAGCAGACGCAGCGTGTGAAGGCAGGGCGCGTCTGTTCCCCGTGATCGAACGGGTGAAAGCGGACAGGATCAATGCCGGACGGGCTTCTGCCCGTCCCTACGGGAGCGATGTTGAGGTGGGATGGCAGCGGCCAATATGCGGGCATGGTTCAGGCTGCCTGCGACTGACGCCAGAAGGCGAAGGCGAACAAGGGCATCCCGACCAGGAAGAACAGCCCCCGGAAAGCGATCAGGCCGGGATTGGCAACGCCCAGCACGCCAATCAGCGGGAACAGGAGCATCAGCGCCACGATCAGCATATCCAGCGGGGCGCGGCGGGGATGTACCAGTCCAAAGGTCAGGAGCGTGGCAAAGGCGGCCATCCACTTGAGGTTGGTGATGACGTAGACCAGTGGCAGATCGGGCGCGGTCAGGGGCAGACCCGCTTTCGCGCCGAGGGCATAGGTGATGAAGTAGGCGTTCTCGGTCGCATCCAGCACGGCGGTGAGGATGCCCATCAGCAGCCCGATCTGGGCGAAGGGACGGGCGTGATCGACGGTGCGGAGGTAGAGGCCGATGAAGACGACCAGATAGCTGATGATGAAGAGCGAATCGGAGCCGAAGAAGCCGAGGGTCGTCTCGGTATGGTCGTTGGTGGCACGGACGAACTGATCGAGCGGAACGGGATAGCCGGGTTGAATCTGGATGCCGGAGGGCAGTGAAAAGGCAGATACGGCTTGAAGGATGGCCGCGACGAGCGCGGCGAGGGCGGCAACTGCGGCCGCCTGGAACATCACCTTACGATCCACGGACACACCACCTTTCTGTGAGCCGGGAATTACAAGCCGCCGGCGACTTCAAGCACCTGGCCGGAGACGTAGTTGGAAAGCTCGCTGGCGAAGAACAGGAGCGGCCCGGCGGCTTCATCGGGCGTCCCAGCACGCCCGGCAGGGATCATCATGAAGGCCATCTGGCGCATCTGGTCGGGGATGCCGAGTTTGATTTTGCGGCCCTGGCGTTCGGTGAAATCGCCCTTCTCGTCGGCCTGGGTCAGGCGCGTGTCGATAAAACCGAAGGCGACGGCGTTGACCTGAATGTTGAACGCGCCCCACTCTTTGGCGAGCGTTTTGGTGACGCCGATGATGCCGGCCTTGCCGGCCGCGTAATTCACCTGGCCGACGTTGCCGCGCGTCCCGGTGGTACTGCTGATGTTAATGATCTTACGCGCCCGCGCCGCGCCGGTCTGATCTTTTTCTTGCTTGGCGGCTTCGCGCATGTAGGGGACGGCGGCGCGGATCAAACGGAAGGGGGCGGTGAGATGGATGGTGAGCATGGCGTCCCACTGCTCATCGGTCATCTTGTGGAGCATTCCGTCCCAGGTGTAGCCAGCGTTGTTGACGAGGATATCGATGCCACCGTAGGTGTGGACGGTCTGGCCGACGAGTTCTTCGATGCCGGCCGGGTCGGTCACATCGGCGGGGACGGCCAGAGCCGCGCCGCCCGCCGCGCGGATGGCGTCGGCGGTTTGCTGGGCCGGGGCCGGGTCAATATCGGTGACAACGACTTTTGCGCCATGCCGGGCAAACAGCAGGGCGGCCGCGGCGCCGATCCCGCGACCGCTGCCTGTGATGATGGCAACCTTGTTTTCCAGAAGCTGCATGGGACTCCACTGTCCTCTCTCGACGCTGCCGATCTAGGGTTTTAGGGCACGCAGGAAGGTATCGGCCATCATGTCAGCGATCTGCTCGCCGTTCAGCCGGCCAGTGGGGCGATACCAGACGCCGACCCAGTTGTGCGCTCCCAGAATGGTCTTGGTGAAGATACCGACATCGACCTCACGGAAGCTGCCGTTGGCGATGCCTTCGCGGACGACGTGGCGGAACCAATTCTCGAACTGGTCACGGCGGGCAAAAAAGCTGTCGCGGCGGGCGGTGAATCCAGCTTCAGCGTCCGCATCGCCGTTCCCGGCGGGAGTCGCTTTGGTATTGATGAGAGAGCGAATCTCGAAGACCATGGCCGCGCCGACGGCGGTATGTTCGGTCAGGCCGACGATGTGGGTCTGGATCATGCGGCGGAGCTTCAAGGCGCTGGGCAAGTCCGAGAGGGCGATGGGTTCGATCTGGTGGAGGACATGTTCCAGGCCAGCTTCCAGCACGGCCAAGAGGAGTTCATCTTTGTTGCGGAAGTGGTGGTAGAGGCTGGCAGCGGTGAGGTTGACGACGGCGGCGATGTCCTTCATGGTGGTCGATTCGTAGCCATTCCGCTGCAAGACATCTGCGGCAGCGACGATGATATCGTCCCGACTCACGGACTGATCGGCCGGTTTACGCGCCAAAATAGCAATCCTGAAAAGTGTGTTCCGCAAAATAATCTAACGAAGATTAGATTATCAAGTCTCGCTGCCAGTTGTCAAGTTGTCGGGCAGGCGAAAGCGCCTTATAGTTGGCTAAGAGAATGGTGGGATTCGTAAAGGAATCGAGGGACTCATGCCGCGTCGCATCGGGTGGATCATGGCCGCGCTGATGGCCGCCGTCTCAGGAGTGATCGGGGCGGTGCTGCTGCGCCGTCGTCCGGCTGCACCCATCGCGAACGGAACACTCGCGGAAACGCAGCCGATTCCGACCGGAGCGCCGATGGCGGAAACCAAGAAGACGGAACAGGCGCAGCCTGCCGCCCTACCCTCCCCGACACGGGCATGGAGGATCGAAACGATCCTGGTGATGGCGCTGGCTGGTCTGGCGTGCCTGATCGTGGCGCAGCAGTCGATGCTGCAATCGCGCTGGCCGGTCACGCCACTGGCGCTGTATCTGGTGGGCATCTCGCTGCTGCTGCCGCTGATGGGATGGGTGGGGGATCAACGGGCGGAGAGCAGTCCGCTGCGACAGGGGAACAGCGGCAGCGACGTTCAAAAGCCAGCAGGGATTGGCCTGAGTCCCTACTGGATTGCGGGAACCTTCTTTCTGATTGTGGCGGCTCTCATGGGGCTACTCAGCCCAGGGAGTTTGCTGTTCGGGGCGGGATGGCTGCTGGGGGCAGGCTGCTTCATCATGGCAGGGCTGCGGTTGAATGGCCGCGCAATGGCGCAAGGCTGGATGGCC
>JAEUQZ010000306.1 GCA_016788965.1 Anaerolineae bacterium
GAGCAGGAACTCCGCATGGTCGGCCATCTGCAAGGCGAACGTTACGACGTGATCGCCGACCTGCTCGAATCCACTTCGATGCTGGGCGGGAGCGGCCTCAACCACCTCTACGGCACATTCAAACGCACGCCGCCCAATATGGGACTGTTGATGGTGGTGACTCAGAATCCGATCTTCAAGCTGCTGGATGGGGTCATCGCGTCGCTCTTCCCGGATATGCATCAGAGTTACCGGATCGTCCCCAGCCTCGACGCCGCGCGGGAAATGATCCGAGCCGAGCGAGCGCGGGAGCTTGAAAGACAGAAGCCAACCGGCACATAGCCACCTGGCCGGCTGGGCTTCGTCTCGACATCCACTCCCCGGAAACCTCCCCTACAGCAAATCGGCCTGTGCTGCTATGCTTTGCGGGTCGATTCAACAGCGTGAACTGAAATCCTCATGACTGACTGGTATCTGATCGTCGGGCTGGGCAACCCCGGCAAAGACTATGCCGAAACGCGGCATAACGTCGGCTTCCGCGTGGCCGATGAACTGGCGCGGCGCTTTGCGCTGACCTTCGGCAAACTGGAGCGCAAAGCCTTCACCGCCACGGGCGTCATCCACGGCAAGAAGGTCATCCTGACCAAGCCGCAGACCTACATGAACCTGAGCGGCGAGGCAGTGCGCTCGCTGGTCGATTTCTACAAAGTCGAACTGCCCAACCTGCTGGTCATCTCTGACGATCTGGATATCCCGTTGGGGACGCTGCGGCTGCGGAAGCTGGGCGGCGCGGGCGGCCAGAACGGGATGCGGAGCGTCATCCAACACCTCGGCACGCAGGAATTCAGCCGTCTGCGCTTCGGCATCGGGCGGCCTCCCGGCAAGATGCAGCCCAAGGATTACGTCCTGAGCCAGTTCAAAGGCGATGATGCCATCCTCGCGGCGCAGATGATCGACCGGGCGGCGAACGCGGCTGAAGTCTGGCTCAGGAGCGGCATCGACGCGGCCATGAATCAGTACAACGGCAGCATCGACGAGCCGAAGCCCGAAAAGACGCCGGAGTGAAGCCGAAGCCAGGCCAGACTGCCAGATGAGAATTCCACCACAGAGGCACAGAGAACACAGAGGACATACAGAGGGGGAAGGATGATTCTGCCTGATGCGCTGCTGCCGCTGCTGGACGACGAAGGCCGTCTGAAGCAGTGGCCGTCTAAACGCTCCATTCAACTGATGGCGCTGGATTATCTGGCCGCGCAGTTCACGTCCGGACAGATTTACACCGAGCGCGAGGTGAATGCCTTTCTGGATCGCTGGCACACCTTCGGCGACGCCGCGCTGCTGCGGCGGGAACTCTACGAGCGCGGCCTGCTCAACCGTGAAAAAGACGGCTCAGCCTATTGGTCTACCCCGAATACGAAGATGCTGTGAGTGCCATTGCAGGCCGAGCAGCCCTCGTTCTGAACTATAATGAAGGGTGGCGGAAACACGCCGCCAGCGACTATCAAGGACGAAGCACATGGCCGCGATACCAGCCAGCGAACCCGTCCCCATCCGAACCGATGCGTTCGGACGGCTGCGCGTAGGCCGCACCAACGTCCTGCTCGATCTGGTGGTCTACGCTTTCTGGCAGGGTGAGACTCCCGAAACCATCGCCGAGAATTATCCGTCGCTCACGTTGGGTGAGGTGTATCACGCGATTGCGTATTACTATATCAATCAGGCGGAGGTTGATGCTTATCTGCGGCAGCAGGAAGCCGAAGCCGCTGCCTTCCAGGAGCAGTACGAGCGGGAGAATCCGCGCAAGCTCACCCGTGAAATCCTGCTGGCGCGGCTGGCAGCCCAATCACCGCCTCAACAATGAGCTTATCCGAGTGGCAGGGTCGGATTGAATTCCTGCCGTTTTAGGTTGCACCGCTATGCAGCTAACCGGATTACTTGACCTTCTGCGCGGCAGCGGCGTTTACGCCGATCTGCTCCATGACCTGAAGGCGGGCACGCCCCTGCCCGATCTGGGCATCCTGCGGGCTGCCCGGCCATACCTGCTGGCGGCGCTGGCCCAGGATTGGCCGGGGCCGCTGGTGTATATCACCGGGCGCATCGACCGCGCCTACAATGTCTCCGAGCAGCTACCGGTCTGGCTGGGCGAGCGGCCTGTTTACCGCTTCGCCGAGCCGACCTCGCTGTTCTACGAGCGCACCCCCTGGGTCGAGAATGTGATTCGCGGGCGCATCGCGGCGCTGGCGGCATTAGTCCCGCCGGATGAATCTGCCCACCCAACCACGCCGCCCATCGTGGTCACGTCGGCGCGGGCGATCATGCAGCGGACGCTGCCCGTCAACCAGTTCCGCAAAGCCTCGCTGCTGCTTGAGCCAGGCCAGCGCCACGGCCTCGATCAACTCCTGACACGCTGGGTCAAACTGGGCTACGAACCGGCTACGGTGGTGGTCGAACCGGGGACATTCAGCCGGCGCGGCGGCGTGGTCGATATTTTCCCGCTGGCGGCGGATCGCCCGGTGCGGATCGACTTCTTCGACGATGAGATCGACAGCCTGCGGGCCTTCGACCCGGCTACGCAGCGTTCCGCCGAGAAGCTGACCACGGCCGTGATCCCTCCGGCGCGGGAGGCGCTGCCTGAACAGACTCCGCCCCTGGCCGCGCATCTGGCCGGTTGGTTCGCCGCGCTGCCTGCTGCCGGAGAAGATGTCACCAGTCCGGCGCGGGATGCCGAGCCGCTGGCGAACGGAAGCGCCTTCCCCTACCTGGAACATTACATCCCTTACCTGGTTCCGCAGCCCGTCAGCCTGCTGGATTACGCGCCGGAGGATGCCCTGGTGGTGGTTGAGGATTGGGCGGAACTGCGCGATACCATCGCGGGGATCGAGGAGCAGGCCGTTCAGACCCGCCAGGAAGGATTGGAGCGCGGCCAGATCGCGCCCGACCACCCGCTGCCGTATATCACCTGGGACGCGCTGGCCGATGATCTGGAACACCGCCGGGCGCTGCACCTGGGGCAGATAGCTCACCGCGCCGAGGATGACCCGGAGGACGATCATGGTGGCAGCGCGCCGGCCATCAGCCGCCTGTTCAGCCCGGAGGAACGCTTCGGCGGGCAGATCAAACCGCTGGCCGCCCGGCTGAAGAGCAGCGCCGGATCGGGCGACCGCATCGTTATCATCACCCAGCAGACCGCCCGCGTGGCTGATCTCTGGCGGGAACAGGGCGGCTTCCTGCCCACAGTGCGCGACCTCCTGGAACTGCCCGCGCCGGGCAGCGCCGCCCTGCTGGAAGGGACGCTGGGCGAAGGCTGGAAGCTCAAGCTCAGCGGCGGCGGTTTGCATCTGGTGACGGACGCGGGCATCTTCGGCTGGAACCGGCCGGAGCCGCGCCGTCGCAAGACCCCGACTAAAGGCCGCCTGCCGGAATCGAGCTACGCTGATTTGCAGCCCGGCGACTTCGTGGTACATGTCGATTACGGTGTGGGGCGCTTCGGCGGGATGCGCCGCCGCACCCTGGAAGGCAACGAGCGCGAGTATCTGGTGATCGAGTACGCCGGAACCGATATGGTCTTCGTGCCGATCCACCAGGCCGACCGCCTGACGCGCTACATCGGCCCGGATGACCGCCCGCCAACGCTCAGCCGCCTGGGTAAACCCGATTGGGCGCGTGTCACCAGCCAGGCGAAGAAGGCCGTCGAGGAAGAAGCGAAGGAACTGCTGGAACTCTATGCCCGGCGCATGGCCGCGGCGGGTCATGCCTTCAGCCCGGATACCCCCTGGCAGCATGAACTGGAAGCCTCGTTCCCCTATGTCGAGACCGAAGATCAGCTCCGCGCCATCCGCGAGGTCAAGCTCGACATGGAACGCTCCGCGCCGATGGATCGGCTGATCTGCGGCGAGGTCGGCTATGGCAAGACCGAGGTGGCGCTGCGGGCGGCCTTCAAAGCCGTCATGGGCGGGACGCAGGTGGCCCTGCTCGTGCCGACGACGGTGCTGGCGCAGCAGCACTTCGAGACCTTCAGCAACCGGCTGGCGAACTTCCCGGTCAAAGTGGAGATGCTTTCGCGCTTCCGCAGCCGCGAGGAACAGCGGGTGCTGCTGCCGCTGGTCGAGTCCGGCGAGATCGACATCCTGATCGGGACGCATCGCCTGCTCCAGGATGATGTCAAGTTCAAGAAGCTGGGGCTGGTCATCGTCGATGAAGAGCAGCGCTTCGGCGTCACCCACAAGGAACACCTCAAGCGGCTGCGTGCCCAGGTGGACATCCTGACGCTGACGGCCACACCCATCCCGCGCACGCTCTACATGAGCCTGACCGGGGTGCGCGACATCACCATGATCCAGACCCCGCCGGAGGAGCGCCTGCCGATCATCACCCACGTCGGCCCGCTGGACGAGCATCTGATTCGGCAGGCCGTCCTGCGCGAACTGGAACGCGGCGGGCAGGTCTTCTACGTCCACAACCGCATCAACACCATGGATGGGGTGAGCGAGCGGCTGGAAAGAACCGTCCCCGAAGCGCGGATCGTCAGCGGGCACGGCCAGATGGATGAGCGGCTGCTGGAGAAGGTCATGTCGGCCTTCGGGCGCGGCGAGTACGACATCCTGCTCTCGACGGCCATCATCGAGAACGGCATCGACATCCCCAACGCCAACACCCTGATCGTGGATCGGGCGGAACTCTTCGGCATGTCGCAGTTGTACCAACTGCGCGGGCGGGTCGGGCGCAGCGCCCAGCAGGGCTACGCCTACTTCTTCCACGCCAGCGCCAACCGCCTGACCGACGAGGCGCGGGTGCGGCTGGAAGCTTTAGCCGAACATACCGAGCTGGGGGCGGGTTTCCAGATCGCCATGCGCGACCTGGAACTGCGCGGAGCCGGAGACATCCTCAGCACGCGGCAGACCGGCCACGTCGCTGCCATCGGCCTGCACCTCTACACGCAGATGCTCAGCCAGGCCGTCCAGGAATTGAAGGGGCAGACTCACGGCGAGGTCAGGAAGCCGCCTGTCGCAGTCAGCACGGTGACGATTGACTTGCCCCTGCCCGCTTATCTACCCAACGAGTGGATTCCAGAGATGGCGCTGCGGCTGCAAATCTACCGGCGCATCGGCAGTCTGAGCAGCCTGGAAGATGTGGAGATGATGCGCGACGAACTGCGCGACCGCTTTGGGACGCTGCCTCCGGCGGTGGAGAGCCTGCTGTTCGGGATCGATGTCAAGCTGCTGGCCCAGCAAGCCAACGCCAGCGCCGTGCTTCACCTCAACCACGTCGTCCACGTCAAGCTGCCCTATCTGGCCGAGATCAACCGCGAGCGGCTGGAACGGGCGTTGGGCGAAGGCATCAAGGTGACGCGCACAGCGGTGATGATCCCGATGTATCATGACGACTGGCAGCTTCGTCTGCTGGATGTGCTGCGGCGGCTGGCGGAAGGCGTCCGCGAAAGCTCAGGGGTGTGAGGAGTGCGATCAAGAATGGCTGTACGGATTTTCGATTAGCATTCCGCTCGACTGTGCGGCATTCAAGAGACGTACATCCGCAGCAACAAAGCAGATTGAATCATCCAAGAATTGAGCGACTTCGAGGGCACTTGCCAATTGAATGGCATCCAATGTGCGTAAGGGGTATTCCGCGACCAATCGGCAGGCACGCTCAATGATCTTTGCCTCAATCGACAGAGACAAATACTCGCGCTCCATATCTGCCAAAAATCGCGTTTGCAGGATCGTTGCGTTGATGGGAGTGATTTCACCTTCGCGCTGACGGCGAGCCAGCAGCGAGGAAAACTCAACTGTCGTTAGATCGCAAACGACGATGGTGTTTCCTGAAGCTGACTCTGTGATCTCACGCACCCAAGCGGAACCTGTCTCAACAAGGTATCGTTTGGCGAGGGCACTGGTATCCAGATAGAAATGCGCCATTACTCATCACGATCCTGGCTGATCCAATCCTCGGACGGACGCGCGTCTGGTGGCAACTGCCCGGCAGCAATGACCTCAGCATCGGTGGGGATGGCAGTTCCATCTGGGATGTGGTGCGCGTTGCTCAACAGACCTGCCGCTTGCAACCTCCGACGGGCAGCCTCGCGCTGCGGATTCACGGAGACATCTGGCTCGGTGGTGACTTGTTGAATGATGATCTCCACTGGGCCTGTTGGTGTATCTTCTGGCAGATCCAGAACAAGCCTGCGATCCTTGCCAACGACTGCGGAGATATGTACTCGGTTCATCGCGCTGCTCCTCACTTACTGCCCTGATTATACACGTTACGGCTTCAGCGAGGTCTTCCCCGCCCGGAGGACGGCATTCGCCAGCACCCCCACCACCAACCCCCAGAACGGCGCGCCGATCCCCAGAAAGGTGAAGTTCGCCGCCGTACACAGGAAGGCTGCCACCGCCGCCTCGCGTCCGGACGCCTCGTTCATGGCTCCGTGCAGCGAATTGGCG
The DNA here is from genome assembly GCA_016788965.1 of Anaerolineae bacterium. Lineage (GTDB taxonomy): Bacteria > Chloroflexota > Anaerolineae > Aggregatilineales > Phototrophicaceae > CFX2. The sequence goes on from JAEUQZ010000306.1 coordinate 6,420, forward strand.
ATGATCCCCATCAGCGCCAGCCCCGCCACTGCTGCCACTAAGGACGGCGGGAACCCGGCAAACAGCCCCACCACCGTCGCCCCGAACACAC
>JAEUQZ010000307.1 GCA_016788965.1 Anaerolineae bacterium
CTTTGGGTTTCGGCGAAAGCGCGGGCATCCTGTCCCATCGTAGCGATCCGCCCCGGCTGACTGACGATCCGCCGCACGCCGTCGATCAGGCCGGCCGTGTCGCCGACCTCGAAGGTGTACCCGGTGACGCCTTCTTCGATCACATCGGGGATGCCGCCCACGCGCGAAGCCACTACCGGCAGCCCAGCCGCCATCGCCTCGACGACCACCAGCCCGAAGGTCTCCAGCGCCGACGGGAAGACGAACACATCCGCGCTGGCATAGGCCTGAGACAGCGCTTCGTCCTTCAGGTAGCCGACGAAGGTGGTGGAAGTTCCGGCGAAGGTGGCTTGCAGGTCTTCGCGGGCAGGGCCATCCCCAACCAGCGCCAGCCGCGCGTTGGGAATCTGTTCCAGCACCGGCTTGAGCATCTCCAGCCGCTTTTCGCTGGAGAGCCGCCCCACGTACAGCAGGATCGGGTCATCGGGGTGTCCACCAGAGAGCCGCTGGCGCATCTCGGCGCTGCGGAAGCGCGGATTGAACTTCTCGGCATCGACACCGCGCCGCCACAGCCCGACGTTGTGGACGCCCATGCGGAGCATGTCCTGCTGAATCAGTCGTGAGGGAGCGAGAGTCGCGTCGGCCTGGTTGAAGACCACGCGGGTGAACCAGTCGGTGAACGGCTCCATGAAGCCGATATTGAAGTGGTGGGTCAGCCGCGCCAGATCGAGGTGGAAAGAGGCGACCGTCGGAACACCCAGCCACTTCGCCATCACCAGACCCGCGCCGCCGATCAGCGCCGGGTGGATGCAGTGGATCACATCCGGTTGGAAATCGCGCAGGCGGCTGTAAGTCGTGTAGGTTGGCGGCCCAACGCGCAGTTCGGGATAGAGCGGCAGCCGCACCCCCGGCACGCCGATGATGGGGGAGTTCCGGTAGCTGTCCAGGCCCATCTTGGGCGCGACCACGACCGACCGAATCCCGCGTGACTCCAGGTGGTCGATCAGCAGGCAGATGACGGTGACGATGCCGTCGATCTTAGGCAGAAAAGTATCGGTGAAAAGTGCCACGCGCATGAACAGTTTCCCTCAGCGGTGCGGATTTGAAACGGACTCTGGGCAGCGTCAGACTGCCCCTATGAATAACACCGTCGAGGCCGAACGGTCACGGGACGGCGACCCTTGAGACTTCGGTGCTTGCTGAGGTTGGAATCGCCCCGTACAATAAGCCTTGTTGAGTGATTGTCTCCAAGCAGGCCGGAACATCCGCATGACCCATCCTTCCGACATCGTTGTGACCCTGGATAACCGCGTCCGCCTCATCTCGGCGGTGATGGCGGCCACCAACTGGCCGCAGACCTCCCAGGCGCGGCTGCCCCATGGAACCCATGCCCACAGCCGCGCGACCCGTAAATACCTGGAGTCGATGCGCTCGCACGAGGCGGCGCTGGCGATGCAGGGACTGCTCGACCAGGGCGCGCCTTTGGAAGCCTTGTTCACGCTGGCCTTCCAGTTGGAGTGGCCGGTAATGGTCTCTCCGGAGGAACCCCAGTGGATTCCCTCGCGCTGGACTCACCAACTGCGGGCTTTTTACCGGGATGCCAAGCTGGAGCAGTGGTGGGACTCCGAAGATGGGGTCTGGCAGAACAGTCTGGATCAGTCCCGACGGGTGTTCCAGAAGGTATCCTTCAAGCCGTTCCTGGAACCCTTCTTCGGGGAAGTCCCGGAGAAGCTGATCTTCATCCCTAACATCTCCTACCCGACCGAGCGCGAAGTGGCGGTACACCTGGATGGACAGCTCGTGTGCATCGCTCCACCGCGTCTGGCCTGGGGAGACAGCCCGCCCTGGCCGTTCGACGAAGACCCCGCCTATATCTACCGTTCTGGTCTGACGCAGTACGGGCGTTTGCTGACTCATGCTTTCCTGCGCGCCCATGCTGAGAAGATCGCGCCGCTCACCGAAGCGCCCCTGCCTGGCAGCGACCAGTTCAAGTCGCGCTATCCGACCTGGCAGGAGCAGTTCACCAGTTTGTTCGTCGCCGCGCTCTCGTCGCTGTTCCTGGAACAGAACCTCACTAAAGCTGAGTCGAACTCATATGTGCTGCTGGAACGCAAGATGAATGGCATGACCGCGCTGCCGGGGATGATCAGCGTGCTGCGGCGCTACCTGACCGAGCGGGAACATGGGCGCTACAAGACACTGCTGGATTTCCTGCCGGTGTTCCCCAAGCAGCTTCGCGTGGCGGCCAAGATCGTCTCGCTGTAGGGTAAACGAAGCCGCCCTCCTGGTTCGCAAGAGGGCGGGATTTCCGAGAGGTTGGTGATTACTCTTCCAGGGCGAGGTTTTCGGACGGGTCGCGGCGTTTACGCGGCAGCCCTGGAAAGAAGGCATTGGTGGTTTCCACGTAGTCGCTGTAGCCGGCTTTGTCCTTCCGCAGGCGGCGTTCCAGCAGAGCCACGCCGGAGACGCGCATCAGCAGGACGGTCATGATGAGCGGCGCGAAGGTGGTCAGCAGGCCGAAGGGCGTGCTGAGCGCCACCAGCCAGTAGCCCCACCACAGCAGGGCATCGCCGAAGTAGTTGGGATGGCGGGTAAAGCGCCACAATCCACCCCGCAGGACTTTGCCCGCATTGGCTGGATTGGAACGGAAGCGGATCAACTGCCAGTCCCCGATGGCTTCAAAGCTGAAGCCAACCAACCAGACCAGCAGGCCGAGGCCATCAAATAACGTGAAATACTGCGGCTGAGCGGCATACTGAGCGGCCAGCAGCGGCGTCGAGATCAGCCACAGCAGCAGCCCCTGAAGCAGAAAAACCTGGAAGAAACTCTTCCACCACCAAGCGGAGCCATTGGCTTCCCGCCAATTGGCGTAGCGGTAGTCTTCGCCTTTGCCCCGGTTGCGCCAGCCGATGTGCAGACCCAACCGCAGCCCCCAGATCAGCACCAAGCCGAGGATCAGCAGTTTGCGCGGCAGGTAGCCGTCCGGCGTGAGGGCGAAGTAGACCAGCGCGACGACGCCGAAACCTGGCCCCCAGAAAATATCGACGATGCTGGCATTGCGTAACATCAGGCTGGCAGCCCACAGGGCGACCATATACAGCAGGATCGCCAGCAGACCGACCATCAGTACATCCATCATGATTTGCTCCAGAGGCCAAAGGGCGCGGCCTCAAACGCATCCTTACTCCCTATCCCTGGTGATGAACAGATTGCCGGATCGGTATGAGAGGCAAGTGAGGGACACGGGAGTCGTTGCTTGAGCCTCGATGAACGTCGCCTGAGAGCGCAGCGGCTTCAGAGTTCGCGGGTCTGGATGAACAGGGCGCGTTTTTCGCCGGGCAGGGTGTAATTGAAGCCGCAGTTCATGAAGAAGCTGTCGGCGGAGGTGATCGCCATGACTTCGAGGATATTCTCGGCGCGGGCACGGTCAACGCAGGCCTGGACGAGCTTCTGGCCGATGCCGAGTCCCTGCATGTCCGGGGCGACGGCCAGACTGCGGACTTCGGCCAGCTTCCAGGAGTAGATTTCGAGGGCGGCGCAGCCGACGATGCGGCCTTCGTACTCGGCGACGAAGAAGCTGTCCAGCAGGTCGCGCAGTTCGGTGAGGGTACGCGGCAGCAGCTTGCGATCATCCACGAAGGGCAGGATGAACTCGGCCAACTGGGGGATATCGGGTTCAGCGGCCTTGCGGACGATCAGGCTGGTGGTTTCCGTCGCCATAGGAAGATGTTTCCGATCTGCGTGTCGCGCTCGTAGTTAAAGAGGAGCCAGTTATTGAGTTCAGTATACCCCTGAAGCAGGGTATTGGAATCTTCAGGACTTCCGGTGACCCAGGGCATGTAATCGACCTGCATGACCAGGACATAAGGCGGGAGGGCAGCCCAGAGGACTTCGACATTCTGGTCACGCCATTCGGGAGGATACCAGCTTCCGACCAGCGGGAACTGGAAGATGAAGCGGGTGGCCGGGTTCAGATGACTGAGGTAGTAAATCTCCGGGCGGAAGCCCCAGATGTAGAGCGAGTCGCCGGGAACGACCCGTTCGCGCAGGAGGGCGGCGACCTTGAGGGACTCGTCGGCTCTGAATTCCTCGGCGGCTCCGGCGGTGAAGCGGGCGGCATAGGTCAGGCGGTCTTCCTGGCCGGTGAGGTACGGCCAGGTCTTCGGCCAGATGCCGGCGATGAGGATGCCGAGCAAGACAACCGCCCCACCCAACTGGAAGGCGGTCTGCATGGAGGATGAGCGGAGCCGCTGGACGATTCGGTGGAGGGTATAAGCGGCCAGCAGAGCCAGCGGCGGGAGCATGGGCAGCCAGTGGTAGTCGTAGCCTTTGGCCTGCACCAGCATAATAGCCGTGGAGATAAGGAGCCAGAGGATCACGAAGGCCAGAGGGCGGTTGGAGCGGACTGAGGCGGACTCGGCCCGGTCTGAGCGAACGCGACCGGGGAGAGCCGCCACGACCAGACCGATCCCAGACAGGACGAAGAGCAGTCCCCAGTGGCTCCAGCGGAAGCCGAGGGCGGTGGTCATCAGGTCGCGGAAGTCGGCGGGATTGAAGGTCAGAGCGGTATAGGAGGCGGTGACCTGGGCGCTGCGGATGAACTCCGGCCATGCGCCCATCCCGATCAGCACCAGGGCGGGGAGGAGCAGCAGGGCCGCCAGCCCGATGATGAAGGCCAGGATCGGGCGCAGATCGGAGCGGCGGAGCGGCCAGCGCAGGCCGAGATAGCCGAGGATGAGCAGCCCGGTAAAGAGGGCGAAGGGATACTTGAACCAGAAGACGATCCCGGCCAGCGCCCCGGTGAGCAGCGCCCAACGGGCGGCTTGGGGTTCTCCGGCGCGGTCAGCGGCCTGGAAGAGGCCGAGGACGGCCAGCGTCATGGGGAGGAGGACGATGCCGTCGTTCTGGGTGAGCGTCCAGAAGGTTTCGGTGAAGTAGAAGACTGGGAAGATGAGCGCGGCCCACAATCCCAGCGGGCGGCCCGCGATGCGCTTGCCCAGGAAGTAGAGGGCAACGGCGGTAAGCGGGACGATGGCGAAATCGAGGCTCCGCAGGGCGGCCTCGGTCTGGCCGAAGAGGGACATCGCCAGCGCGTAGACGTAGAAGATGGCGGGCGGCTTGGGGTTCCAGAGTTCGAGGTAGGGGACGCGGCCATTGAGGAGGCCGCGGGCGATGGTGGCGAACTCGCCCTGGTCGCGGCCAAGCGGATAGGTGATAACCGGCAGGGCGAGCAGGGTTGTGACCAGCAGGATGAGCGGAGCAAGCCGGTCGATCCGGGCGAAGAATCGGGTGCGGGCAGGCTGAGCGATCATGGGTGCGATCAGCCGCCGGCGGCGATGCGGACGATGATGAGGGCAATGACGATGGACAGCCCCAGCATGATCCAGAGGAGGAGACGGCCAGCATCGGCAGCCGCGTTGGATTCGGTCTGCTCGACGGTGACGTTGCCGAGGAGATCGACGTAGAAATCCAGGTTGACGCGGCCACGGGAGACGCGGGCCATGTAGTCATGGCCGGTGACGCGCGCCCAACCGCTCTCTTCGTCCTCCCAACCGTCGCCGAGGCGTTCACGAATGGCGGCTTCGAGGAGGTCGCGGGCGCGGTCGGGCGAGATGGGATCAGGGGCGTCGGTCATGGGCAGTCCTATGGCGGACGCCCAGAAGGGCGTCCCTACGGATACAAACGCGATTATAGCCGGGATGGGGGTGGGGGTGAATGGGATTGTGGGGCGAGGGCGGCGTAGAGGGCGAGGTAACGCTCGGCGACGTGATCCCAGCTATAGCGGGATTCGATCAGGCGGCGGCCGTTGAGCGAAAGCTGGCGGGAGAGGTCAGCATCCTGGAGGAGGCGAAGGGCAGCCTCGGCCAGGGCGGGGCCTTCGGCGACGAGGCTCTCGTGGCCGTCGCGGGCGGCGATCCCGTCCAGGCTGAGGGGGGTAGCGATGACGGGGCAACCCATCGACAGGGCTTCCAGGACTTTGTTCTTGATGCCCGCACCCAGGCGGAGCGGGCTGATGAAGGCTCCGGCGCGGGCGAGGTAGGGGCGGACATCGGGGACGCGGCCGGTGACACGGATGGACTCGCTTGCCAGGGCGCGGAGTTCAGGTGGAGGGGCGTTGCCGACCAGCCAGAGCCGCGTCTGGGGGAGCCGCTGGCGAACGATGGGGAAGATGTCCTGGGCGAGGTGGAGGGCGGCATCGACGTTGGGCGGGTATTCGTAGTTGCCGACGAAGAGCAGCGCGGGAATCCGGGCGGTCGGGCGGGGACGGAAGGCGTAGGTATCGACGCCGTTGGGGATGACCTCGACGGGCAGGGACGGATTCAGGCTGAGGAGTTCATCCCGGTCGCGGTCAGAGACGACGACGGTGCGGGCATAGGGGGTGAACATGAAGGACTCGTAGCGACGGGCGGCGAGAAGTTGAAGCTCCCCTCCCCTCAACTGAGGGCGGGCATGGGCGAGGGCGCGGCGGAGGTAGAGGGCGTAGCTTTC
>JAEUQZ010000308.1 GCA_016788965.1 Anaerolineae bacterium
CGGCGAGGGTCTTGGAAGCTCAGCGGTTCTTTTCGATGCCCTCGCGGAGGGTGTCGATCTGGACGGTGTGGGCGCGGAGGGCGGCCTGCTGGGCGGCGTAACGCTGCGCCAGGACTTCCAGGCGGCTGTAGATGGGCGTCAGGACCTGCGTGCCGTACTGGGTCAGGCGGCTGCGCTCTTTCTGGGTGAGGCCGTCGAGCGAGTCATGGTAGGAACGTTCCAGTTGGTCGATGCGCTGGTGGAGGTCGCGCTTGGTGTCGTTGACAACGCCGCGCAGATAGCGCATGGCGAAATAGCCGCCGCCGAGGAAGATCGGCGCGCCGATGATGAAGGCCGGGAGCGCCAGCGGCGCAGCCCCTACCCCAATGATCGGGCCAGCCGGAGCCAGCGCCAGGATGATGAGCAGCAGGCCGCCGATGCCCGCCAGGGCGCTGGTGGTGAAGCCGGCGCTGTTGGTTTCAAAGATGTTCTGCATATCGGTGACGATCTTGCCAGTGGAATAGGATTTCAATTCGGACTCGGCGATCTTGATGGCCCCCTGCAAGGCTTCGCGCTGCTCGGCATAGATGCCCGCGTCAAGGCCGGCGACTTCCTGTTCCATGAGGTCACGAAGCTGGTTGAGGCGGTCGATGACGCCGCGCCAGTAGAGACGGCTGTTATCCACGACGGCGTTGATGTAGCTGTTGGTGGCCTCGCCGATGTCCCGCAGAGCGCGGCCAATGACCACTTCCTGGAATTCCGACTGGAGGGACTCGCGGGTCGGGGTGCGGCCGATCTTGCGGACGGAGAGATTGGTCTCGATGAAGCTGACGCCGCGCTGCCGCATCCCTTCAAAAACGGCGTCGATCTCGGCGCGGGCGGCCTTCAACTGGGCATCCAGGCCGAGGGACTGCTGTTCAAGTTCGCGCTGGACATCACGGACTTTGTTGGTATCGACCCGCACCAGATCAGAGCGGCGCTGCGCCTGGGCTAGATAGTCGGTCACGAGGCGGCCGGCCATGTCCAACTGGGCGAGGAGCTTCTGTTTGGCGGGCGGGGCTTCGTTGAACACGCCACGCAGGTGGGCGCGGACGGCTTCGACGCCGCCCGGATCACCGACGCCGGCGCCACGGGCATTCAGGGCTTCTTTGGCAGAGACCATGAAAAGCAGCGGGCGCAGGTCAAGGAGTTCTTCGACCTGGCGCTCGATGAAGCGGCGGACTTCGGTCTGCTCTTTCGGTTGAAGCAGATCGATCTGGTTGACGACGAGGATGATTTTCTTGCCGTAGTTGCGGGCAAGTTCCAGATAGAGGCGCTCGGTCTCGGCGAAGGCTCGCTTGGCCGACACGACAAAGACGACCAGATCGCTGCGGTGCAGGAAGGACTTGGCGACTTTCTCGTGCTTCTGGAAGACCGAACCCGCGCCGGGGGTATCGACGAGGGCGACGCCGGGCGCGCCGGTGTTGGGATGCGACCACTCGCGGATGCCGTCATCGCGGACGGTGGGGGTGCGGTTGGGGACATCGCTATAGCGGATGAGTTCGATCATCTCGGTGGTGGGGGTGATGCCCATCGGGAGGATGGTATCGCCCACGAGGGCGTTGATGAAGGTGGACTTGCCGGCGTTGAATTCGCCGATGACGACGACGAGGAAGAACATGTCGCGCAAGTCCTGAGCGACATCGAGGAGCCGCTGGCGATCCGCCACGGCGTGATCGCCCATGCCGGCCAGGGTTGTGCCGACGTCGGTCAGCAGGCGGATTTCGGATTCGCGCAGGGCGGCCAGTGTCCCATCGAGCGTGTTCAGCATAGCGGTCATTGTCCTCGTACACCTGGCAGCCAGCGTTTGCCGCCCATCGAAGCCAGCGCGGTTTCGATGCTGTTGATCTCCTGCATGGCGGACTGAAGTTTGCTCAACTGCTCGGTTTGAATTTGAGTCTGGGCGTCGATCAAGCGGGTCAGCGGCAGGACGGCATCGCGCCGGAGCCGGAGGCCGTAATCGATCTGCTTGTCGGCGGATCGGGTCAAGGTGTCGATGTACTTGTTCTGAAGCTTCAACATGCGGTTGGTGTAGGCCGATTCGAGGAGGCGACCGCGCAGCGGCATGAACAACAGCGCCAGGACGCCGAGGCCGATCAGGAAGATGAGGAGCAGCAGGCCGATCTCGCGCTGGTCAGGCGGGAGGAAGTTCGATCCGCCACCGAGCAGCACGATGCCGAAGATGACCAGCAGCAGCTCGAAGACGGCCAGATAGAGCATGGCGTTGCGGCGGGATTGGTCGAGGCGGTCGGTTTCGACCTGACGGGCTTCGGTCTCGATGGCTTCCAGATCGGGCTTGACCTGCTGAAGCAGCGTCCGGTCGTATTTCAGCGGCGGCTGGACACTGCCGATGACCTTGCTGCGGATGGCATCCGGGAGGTTATCGATCTCTTTGCGGGCGTACTTGACGAGGTCTTCGACATCGTGAACGTCCTTGCCTTCCAGACGGGGCGCGAGCTTATCGACGGTGCGAGGGAGTTCATCGAATGGGACAAAAGCCTGACGCGCTTCAAAAGCACGCTGCACCACGCCGCGTCCGCCACGTTTGAGCAGGCCAGATAAGCCGATCAGTTCGAGGAGGCCACCCCACAACGAGCGGAGGGCATTGCTGAACCGGAAAAGGTCACGGATGGCTTCACTGCCGCGCATGGCCGCCGCGCCGAAATGGTCGCTGATTTCGGTATCGATCTCGCGGACGATCTTTTCCTGCTCGCGCTTCTGGGCCTGAAGCTGCTGCTCGATGTTGGCGGAGATGCCCTGGTACTGGTCGAGGGCGGCCTGATTGACGCGGACGGCATCCAGGGCGGCCTGAGTCACATTGCGGGTGATCTGAAGCGGGGTCTGGAGCTTCTGGCGGAGGCGCTCGACATCGTTCAACTGGTCATCGACGTATTCTTCGATGCGGCTGAGGCCGCTGGCCTTCCAGCCGGATTTGTCCAGTTCGCCATGCTGCCGAGCCGCCAGACCTTCCCGCGCGGAGACGAGCCAGACATCCGGGCGGAAGCCGAGGTGCGTCTGGCTCTGCTCGATGACGTACTCGCGGACGGTTTCGGCTTCTTCGCCCGTAAGCAGGTCGGTCTGGTTGATGACGAGGATGACCTTCTTGCCATACTCGCGCAGCGTTTGCAGGTATTCCAGATTGCGGGCGGTCATGGCCTGGGTCGCCAGCATGACCAGCAGGACGACATCGCTGCGGTGCAGGAACTTGCGGGTGATTTCCTCGTGACGCTGGAAAATCGATTCCAGGCCGGGCGTATCGACCAGGCTGACCTTCTGAAGCAGCTGCGAGGGATACAAAAGGGTATCGACTTCGGCGCCGGAGGTCATGCGCTGAGGCTGGTCGCCATAGCGGAGGATGGTGATGCGGTCGGTGGTGGGAACCGGGCCGATGGGCAGCATCTCGGTTTCGCCGAGGAGGGCGTTGAGGATGCTGGATTTGCCGGAACTGAACGGCCCAACCAGAACGATCAGGAAGGGATGATCGGCATGAAAGAGCGCGTCGCGCGTCTGGTTGATGCGGTCTTCGCCGAGGTTATCGACCTTCGGCAACACGTCGAGAAGGCCGCTGATGAGTTCATACTGGCGGCGGCGGATGTTCTCGTATTCGGTCGCCAGTTTGGTTTCGACATTTGCCAATGCCAACTTAGTCCACCCTACCCCCCGCATAAGCCAGCCACGGGAATATTTGCTATACTGTGGTCGGCAAGAGCATATCGCGCCCAAGAGACGCCGACAACACTATAGCACAACCCACTCCGAAAGAAATAGGACGACCTGTCCAGCCTGCTGAAAGATGGATGGCGTGACTCCAAACACTCGCCAGGCGCTGGCACAAAAAACTCAAGAACTTGAATTGGTGCAGAAGCTCGATCAAATCCGGGATCGCCTGAACGAGGATGGCAACCCACAGGAGATGTTCGAGGGCTTCCTGCAGATGCTCACAGATGCGTTCCAGGCTGAAGCCTGCGCGATTCTGATCCTGGCCGAGACGAGCCTGGAAACGGAACTGCTGGCCTGCCGGGGGATGCCGGAGAGTCTGGCGGAAACGCTGTGCCGGGCGGCGCTGGAGAACAGCGAGATTCAGCCCGTGCCGGACTCGCCCTGGGCGCACACAGTGGGCATCCCAATTGTGCTGGATGACTATGCGATGGGGGCATGCGTGCTGGCGCGGCAGAACGAGGTGTTCAGCGACGCGGAGCGCGAACGGCTGGCACTGGTGGAAAGCCAACTGGACTCGGCGGTGATTCAGGCACGGTCGATCTGGAAGCTGAGCCAGCGCAACCGCGAACTGGAAGCGATCTACACCATTGACCGGCTGCGCGACCGCACGTCCAGCGAAAGCGAACTCATCAGCGGGTTCACCGGGGTGCTGCTGTCGTATTTCCAGGCGGAATTGTGCGTGATCGCGCTGACGCAGATCGATACGAGCGATGTCCTGGTGCGAGGACTGGTCGATAAAGTGGATATCTCTGGCACGGCGCTGGACGAGATCAAGCGCCAGTGCCGCCAGATCAGCATCCCGCAGGTGATTCCGTCACCGAGTGACCTGCCCGACCTGGTGCTGCTGGCGGCGCCGTTCGTGGTGGCCGGAGCGCGGCTCGGCGCGGTGGTGGCGGGGCGGCGCAAGTCATTCACGCTGGGCGATCACCGGCTGATGCACGCGATCATGACGCAGATGGACTCGGCAGTGGTGCATTCGCGGATCGTGGCGCAGCTTTCCCAGCGGAAGAAGGAACTGGAGATCATCTACAAGATCGACCGTATCCGCGACCGCGAGAAGGACCTGGACGCGATGCTCCAGGCGGTGCTGGTGGAACTCACCGAGGCCGTTCCCAGCGAGATCGGGTTCATCGCGCTGTACAACGAGGGACAGGAGCAGGAACTCCAGGTTCAGGCTTTGACCAACGAAAGCGACCTGGATCAGGCAGTTTATGGGGATATGATCCAGACCATCTCGCGGCAGGCGCTGCGAAACGGCGGAATGGTCTTCGCCAACGAGCAGAGTGGCGCGATCCGTTCGCATCTGGCGATACCGCTGATCCTGAACGACCGGGTGATCGGCGTGTTCGGCTTGATGAACAGCGCCGCGTCACGCGGTTTCGACGGCGATGACCGGAGTATGCTCCAGGCGATCACCAGTCAGGTGGACACAGCCATCTTCGAGCGGCTGGAACAGCGGCGGATGCGGGCAATCCTGAGCCGGTCGGTCGATCCAAAAGTGGTGGAGCATCTGCTCAGCCGGGCGAACCTGAATATCCTGTCCGGCGAACGGGTCAATCTCTCGGTGCTGTTCGCCGACCTGCGGGGATCGACAGAATGGGCGGAGCGGACGCAACCGGAAGAATTCGTCTCCACGCTGAATATGTTCCTGGGGCGGATGACCGATATCATCTTTGAACACGGCGGGACGCTGGATAAGTTCGTCGGCGATCAGGTGATCGGCCTGTTCGGGACGCCCGTGCATCAGGAGGATCATGCCTATCGCGCGGCGGCCGCGGCGGCGCAGATGCGGGCGGCGCACCTGGAACTCCAGGCCAAGCTGAGCGACCAGGGCCGGGAATTGCCGCCCCTGGGCATCGGGGTGAGCAGCGGGGAAGCAATTGCCGGGGAAATCGGCCACCGCATTCGGAGCGAATTCACGGCGCTGGGTCGGATCGTCAACCTGGGATCACGGCTGTGCAGCGCGGCAGAGGCCGATCAAATCCTGCTGAGCGAAATCACCTTTACGATGACCGAGCGGTTGATCCAGGTCAATCCGTTGGGGCTGCAAACTTTCAAAGGGATCAATACCCCCTGCGCCGTATACGAACTGGTCTCGGTGCGGCGCTGATACAGAAACATTGAAGCCATGCTCAACGAATCGATTCGCTATCAGAATGATGCGCTGTACATCGACGCGGTTCCGGTCACGGACATCATCGTGCAGGTGGGCACGCCGGCCTATGTCTACAGCCTGCCGAGGGCGCTCGCCAACCTGGGACGGGTGAGGCGGGCCTTCGACTCAATCCACCCCGAGATTCACTTCAGCGTCAAGTCGAACGGCTGTCTGAGCGTGCTGCGCGGGCTGCTGGAAGCCGGGGCCGGCATGGATGTGGTCAGCGGCGGGGAGATTTTCCGGGCGCTGGCGGCGGGGGCACAGGCCGACCAGATCGTGTTCGCTGGGGTCGGCAAGACTCCGAATGAACTGGCCTACGCGCTGCGGCAGGGCGTGGGATGGATCAACGTCGAGAATACGGCCGAACTGCATCTGATCGACTCGATCTGCGAGCAGCTTGAACGGTCGCCGGCACGGGTGGCGCTGCGGCTGAATCCTGATGTCAAAGCGGCCACGCACCGCCATATTGCCACCGGACATAAAGGAGCCAAGTTCGGGCTATCTGTCGATACTGTGCGGGGCATTCTGGCCGACCAGAAACGCTATCCGCAGGTGCGGATC